>JBGTIS010000132.1:0-6007 GCA_041745535.1 Cyclobacteriaceae bacterium
CCTTCAAAACAACTCACAGGAGGTTTTTTTTAAATTTTTAACCTCCCCATTTCAACAGGATGTTAAAAATTAAATGTAGAAATATGCCTTATTTCATCTGAGTGGCAATTGATGCTTTTCATAATGCTAAAGTCGAGCTAAGATGCGTATATAGCTTTCATATTTTGGCATTTTGTCCAAAAGTCTATCGTGTGCTATCTTGCTAATCAAGACAAGTTCTGTGTCTTCCAAAGCATCTAGCAGGTTCTTGTTTGATAAAACTGTTCAAATCTCCCATTGTCCAACCCTCAATCCCAAAAAGGACTACATTTTCATCTCCTTTTGAATTTAGTACATATGCTCTTAATACACCTTTTTCTATGAAAGTTATGTAGTCGGTAATTTCTCCAGAGTAAAGAAAGTGCTCCCCTTTTTGTAGCTTTTTTGTGGATATATGGTTGAGTAGTATTTTCTCATCGACCAAATCAAGTGTCACTTTTTCGCTAAACTTTTTTAAAAATAGTTGTGACATAAATTGGGAAGTTTGTTTTTTCAGCTTGCCACTAACACTAGAGCAGGCGACGCGGCGTCTTTGGAGCAGTTTTCTGCCGAGTTTGGTTTTTTGACTTGTTTGAATTGATATTACTTTTACATATTTACCAGCCGTGGTGCTTGCTCGATGTTAGGCGGCGTTTTCAATCAATCAAATATTGAATCTTTGCTCAAAGGACGTAATCCATTATGAACAGCCAAGATGTCTATCTGATTATCGGACACTACATGATAAATGATCCGATAGTTTTTGTAAATCAATTCTCTAATCTCCGGTCTTTCCAATTCCGGAACCATTCTTCCCATCTGAGGATATTGTACCAGATTATTAGCTTTCTCAAAAATCTTATCGGTCAGTTGTTCAGCATATTTTTCTGAGCGTGGTCTGTAATATTCCCTAATCTCGTAGATATCCTCAATAGCTTGTCGGGTCCAATTTACTTTGACCATTGTTTGAGCATTTCTTTTGCTTCCTGAGTAGAATAGACTTCTCCTTTTTTAGATTGCCCTAATCCCATCTCAATCTTTTGCAGTAAGATCAATTTATCCATCAGTTCATCGATAGAAAATTGATCAGGCATATCCTTTAAGCTGTTAATAACTTGATCTTTGGTTACCATAATTAATCTTTTTACCAATATACGAAGATTTCTTTTTCTAGATTTTTTAATTTCAATGCCGCCTAACATCTGGATAAACACACCGGTGCGTTTATTTACCATATAGCAGGCTTGGTGTATGGGGTGTTGAATATAATTAATTCAGATATAAAATAAAACACGCTTCATTTGCTTAGGAGTACGGCTGCTTTGTTACAATTGAAGGTTTAGGAATGTTGCGGCAGGCTTGCTTTGTAATACATGAAAGTTCATTTGTACCGCGGCAGCCCTGCTCTGTAATAAATGAAGCTTCATTTGTACCGCGGCAGCCTTGCTCTGTTATATTCAAAGTCTGTTTTGTGTACAGGTCCGCTCCACCCTTCCCTGCTTATGGCCTGGAAAGCCTGTTGCCTGCTCCCATATAAAGATGCTGCCCTGCCGTAAGAGTAAAATAAAGAAAACTATCGTTTAAAACTTTTACTTTTTATTCTAATACCCAGCACAATTTATAATTATTCATTGCCAAAAATGATACATGTCTAAGAAATTTCTTGGAATAATATTTAACTTTTTTAGCATTTATATTAATTTTGTATAAATAAATATTCAAATAGCCGCCATATCGAGCTACAGGGTACAGCAGTCGAAGGGCAAAAGTGAAAAGCAGCAGGCTACCCAGCAGCGAAAAGCAGCCATGAGGGCATTGCAGCATTGGATGCGTGATTTTCTTTATATCGCCCGCTATGCGCTGAAAAATGACAAGCAGCAACTGGAAGCCCTGGGCCAGGTGGTATAGTTTGTCGGGATGTATGAAGCACCGCTCATACATTACAAACCTAAATGCCCATCAGTAACTTGTCTGATGGGCATTTTGCTTTTTAAGTAACTGATATTTATAGGTGTACGACAAAATTCAGGAAGTATAAGAAAAAAGCTCTCCCCGGATTTATTCCGGCCACCGCGGTGCCTCCTGCTCAGATGAAGGGGGTGCCGGAATAAATCCGGCAAGATAATATGCATTTTGTGGTACACCCATATTTATTCAGTAACGCCTGGTTTTATCAGAATTTTGTACGAGCCATTTTTCAGCGACTTGCCCAACACGTTCGCCTTCCGCGCAGATTCAGGAAAATTTTACCTTGCCCTCTTTTAATGCTAATCCCAATAACCATATAGTTCATCCTATTCCAACAAAAATATTTTTACGTTTTCGGCATATAGTAAAGGTTGTAACAGGCAGGCGGTATGGCCATAATGGGGATTAATCATTACTACTTTGGCGTGCGGATAATTTTGCTTGATGGCTTGCCGGTCGTTGGCCAGAAAAACCCGGTCGGAGCCTACCTCAATCAGCATCAGTTGTTGAACGGCACCCCGCATTTGTTCGGCAGTAACGATTTCGGTATGTATAAAGCTGGTAGAAATTTTCAGGCGGGTAATCATATCTTTGCGGCTGAATTTTTTACCATAAAGTTCTTTCAGGTACTGTCCCCAAAACCTAAGTGTGACAGTATCGGTATCTGGCGTATCTTTTCCAACATTAACAAGCATTTGATAAACGGCTATTTTCAATAATAACCCTTCAGGGATCCACGGAGCCACCCTGAGAATATTTCTTAATTTCTTTCCCAGCAAATAATGTGGCAGGCAGCTTTGCGAAAGAATCAGTTTCTCAATGCGCCCAGGATACGTGTGGGCCATGCGCTGGGCAATCATACCCCCCATAGATATTCCAAACAAATGAAAATTACCGATCCTCTCTTTTTCCAGTATGCGCATAATATCCTCAGCCGCTTCCTGTACCGATTCTACAAAGTCGGGCAAATCGGGAACAATTATTGTAAAGTGCTTTTCCAGATAAGTAATCTGAGGAAACAGCGACTCGGCATTTACGCCAGCACCATGAATAATCACCAGCGTTTCGGACTGTTGGCCACAGCGGTAGTACCGCCAGTGCTTATTATGCAAATTAAAACTTTGAGGGGTATGCTTATGCCTGAAAGCTTTCAATCCTTCCGCAAGCGTATCCATTGTTTTATTTGTTTCGTATTTTACTTCTACACTTCTTAATAATTTTAGGGAATTTGCATGAATATCGTTCTGGTTAATTACAAAGACCAGTCAGATTTACTATTTTCATTTCATGCCTTTCTTATTTTATCATACCATATAAATTTACTTATAACAACTGTTTCTGTTTTATAATTTCAAAATAATTGATTTATTCTCAAACAGGTGCAAATCACCTGAACCAAATAAACATATTCGATTTGAACTGCCAAAGTTTGTAGGCAATCACTTTCATTATAATACCCAATTTTATGTACGATTTTCCGGGTATTACGCTGATTGGAGAAGTAAATTATCTAAATTATTTTGTTTAATATTTTATTTTTTTCAATAAACAAAATATTTTTTAAAACATTAATTCTAAATTAATGTTTAACATTTTATAGTTTTTATTAAACAAAATAACAATACAAACAAGATGAAAAATACCATATTACTCATTGCAGCTTTTATGCTTTCTTTTACAGCCTTAATGGCACAGGAAAGCAATGGGACTGCCGCACAAGATGACATCGTAGCCGTAGCTATGGCAAATGACAATTTCTCTACCTTAGTAGCTGCACTAAAAGCTGCCGACCTGGTAGAAACCTTACAGGGTGAAGGTCCTTTCACCGTATTTGCTCCTACCAACGAAGCTTTTGCCGCACTGCCTGCAGGCACTTTAGATAACTTGTTAAAGCCTGAAAATAAAGATCAACTGGTAAAAATATTAACCTACCATGTAGTACCGGGTAAAGTAATGGCTGCCGACCTCGAAGACGGTATGACCGCCTCTACCGTAGAAGGTACCGATGCTGAGGTGATGAAAGAAGGCGAAAATTTTGTAATTGCAGGAGCCACTATCGTACAGCCGGATATTGCGGCTTCTAATGGTGTTATTCACGTAATTGATGCGGTGATGATGCCACCACAAAATAACTAATAAGTTAAGTAGTAAATTAATAGAAAAGTTGAAAAGGCTTCCTGCTAAGCAGGGAGCTTTTTTTATGGGCAACGTGCAAGGTTACTGTTTAGAATAGAAAAGTAGCATGGGTTTATTATCTGAAGAAACTACAGAGCGAATACTTTTTTGAAAAATGCAAAACAGCAGCTGGAATTTCTATGTTTTTATGGCAGACATACCACCATCTATGTGAAAAATTTGTCCGGTAATCCAGCCGGCTTTTTCTGACAATAGAAACTCAGCCATATCGGCAATATCTTTTGCTTTGCCGATTTTTTTTAAAGGATGCCGTTGCGCATTGCTTTCTCTTTTCTCTTCACTGTTTAATAAAGAAGTAGCCAGAGGCGTATCAGTTAAGGAAGGGGCAATACAGTTAATTCTGATTTTAGGAGCAAATTCCGCAGCCAGGGCTTTTGTCAGGCCTTCAATTGCTCCTTTGGAAGAAGCCACCTGTGTGTGAAAACTTAATCCCAGCTGCACTGCCACGGTAGAAAATAATACTATCGAAGCGTTTTTTGAATTTTTAAATTTTGCAAATACAGCCTGCATTACTTTTACAGCGCCTATCACCTGCAGTTGCATATCAGCAGCAAATTCTTCCGGTTTGATTCTGTGAAATGGTTTCAGATTGATACTTCCGGGGCAGTACACCAATCCGTCAAGCGTATCAGGTAGAAAATCAAGATTCAGCTCCTCGTCCAGCACATCAAGATAATGATAATCAATCTGCTTACTTTCAACCTTGTGGGTATTATAAGTTCCAAATACCTGATGACCGGATTCGGATAGTTGCACGGACAACTGCCGGCCAATACCTGAAGAAGCGCCTACTACTAAATATGCTGACATACCCAAACAACAGTTCAGATAGAAAAATTGTTTATGGATTATCATTAGTAGAAAACTTCACCACGGGTGACCAGTCGCTCCAGTTCAGGTTTTTGTCTCGGTACCTTACCCTCCAGAAATAGGTGGTATCCGGATCTAACTTACTCACTCTTTCGTCAGTCAGGTCATCGTCTTTCTGGCGGTTTTCGTATACGTACCAGTCTTCAAACTGTTTCCAGCTATCGAATTCGGGTTTGGTAAAATCGTCAGATTTAGATATTTGCCAGTGGCTGGCGCCATGCGCGGCATTTTCCAGATCGCTGCTGAAGGTCCCGCCTTTTAAAGTTGTTTTAAATGGGCTTACTGTTTCACCCACCGGAGAAATCGCTTGGGGTGCTGTGGGTTTTTTATCAAATTTCCATACGGTTACGCTATCACGCAGTTCGTTATCGCGAAACAGGTTTTCGTTGCCCCTGCTGAAACGCTTTACCGTAAACTTCGGGTCGCCCTCGTTGGGATCTACTGTTACCATCACAAAACCGTATTCGTCCTGGCTTACGGTAAACTCGTTGTAGTTCTGCTGGGCAAACTCCCCCCAGTAATCGATATTTCCTCCTGAGGTAGCCACATTAATCCACAGGTGCTTATGGTCTCGGGACTGCCCACGGGAATAAGCATGGGTATGGCCGAAAAAATGCACGCTGGGCTTACCGGTTTCGGTACTAAATTTCTCTAACCGCGACACCACTTCACCAGTAAAATCCTCCTCTCCATCCAGCCAGAGTTCTGACTTGAAAGGATGATGCAGCTGGGCAAACACAAAATCGATGGAATCGTTTTCACGGGTTTGTTTCAATACTTCTTCTAACCAGGTAAGCTGCGAACTGTTTCTGTAACCTTCGTTAGAATCCAGTCCGATAATTCTGAGGTTACCATAATCTTTATACCACCAATGCTCTTCATATTCAGGACTTCCGTTTTTGGGTAAGCTGAAATATTTGAAGTAAAAAGTAGAATTTCGCTCATGATTGCCCGG
>JBGTIS010000133.1:0-13228 GCA_041745535.1 Cyclobacteriaceae bacterium
CCTTCAAAACAACTCACAGGAGGTTTTTTTTAAATTTTTAACCTCCCCATTTCAACAGGATGTTAAAAATTAAATGTAGAAATATGCCTTATTTCATCTGAGTGGCAATTGATGCTTTTCATAATGCTAAAGTCGAGCTAAACTCTACTTTAGGCCTATGCGGGACGTGCCATCATAGCGCACAAATGCTGTATGAGTGGTTCATTTAAATACTTAACCTCTACTTTTGTTGGGGAGTCGGACTGCCAGTTAAAAATTGTTGTTTGTTCCAAAGCCGCTCTCTTACCAAAGCCAGGGCATCTGAGAAAGTTGGATTCACCTTTTGATACCAAGCACTACGTTGGGCTTCAATACCCTGTCGCTGTCGTAGCTTATGGGCCCATAGGGTCACGATGCTGAACAATCCCATCAGCACGGGAGTAGTTCTAGCGATGGCCAGGTCACTCCATTGTCTTTGTGATTCTACCCCCAGATGCCTTCGCGCCTCTTCAAAAGTAAGCTTAACAGTCCAGCTGCGGATGAAGTAATTGATAATCTCGGACTTGCATTATACATCGTGCAATCCTATTTTTAAGCGAAACTGCTGTAAAAAATATGATGAGTAAGACCGGGTGATTCAGGAACTACATTAGTAATCAATTACGGCAAAGTCAAAAGAATATCAGGGTATAAGATAATGTTTTACCTTAATTTTTTTACTTTTAATTATGGCATCGGGCAATATTTAGAAAAGTACACCATGAAGACATTTTTTACCTTATTGATATCCATTTTATTTTTTGCGGTCATCGTCGCTTTTACCAAGAACGCACCGCCACAAAAACAGGCAGTAAAGGAGCAGCCTCATATGCTGGTAGCGCACTTAAGTCGTGGCGATACTTCCGGATTAGCCGCCATCCGCCAGGCATTTGTACAGCGGAATCAGGGTTATGATGTTGCTTATTATAATCAGGTGCTGTCCATACCGGCTGCTGATAAGTACAGAATCGCTTTTGTACAACAGGGTGGGGGAACCGCTGAGTTAACCCAGCATGGAGCTTCCAAAATATCAGTAGGCGATATTGTGTATCTGGATAAAGGCGAGAAAATTGCCACCGATAGTTTGATTGACTATCTGGTATTTACCGTACCGAAGCCCATGCCCGCCGGAATCCCCGCTTTTATCCGGCCCGACTGGGATGAGAACATCACCGACACCCCCGGAGGTTGCGCTACGGAAACCAATGCCTACCGCCGCATTCTGCTTACCTGGAAGGGCGAAGTAGGACCATACCTGTATCATGCCCTGAACGCGCACCGCGTACGGATTATGGATTCCTTCACGCATTATCATCCGGTTAATGGTGGTTTTGATGAATTTTATCTGGTGCAAATGGTCATGCCCAAAGCTAAACTGATTACTTCCCCGCATGTAAACCTGATCACGCATCCCGACATCGTCACCAGCGATCAGGCCGATGAATTGCTTAACATTACCCAGTTGCAGGTGGGTGATTTTGTGTATCTGCCCAGGGGCATTGTACATCGTGGTTTAGATGGCGTGCTGGCGCAGGTGATCACTGTACCAGGATTTATTCCAGGCTCCGAAATTGGGGTAGATCATCACTTACGCAATATCAATGAAAAACTATCGCTGAAAGATCAGGCTACGCTGTTGTACAATGAAGAAGCCTCCAGATCAGCGGTAATCCGGTAGTTATTGTCATTTTACCTGTATTCTCGGATATTATTGTAAGAAAAAGCCATTGCTGAAAATCAGGCAATCAGACCCTTTCTTTGATAAAATTAATAATACCGCCTTTTAGTAGAATGTCCACCTGCCGATCGCTGATATTGGTAGTAAGGGGAATTTCTATATGCTTGGTATTATTTTTAAGCATTACCTTACTTTTATTGCGAACCAGCTCTCGCAAGCCAGATATCTCTAACTCGTCACCCTGATCAATTTTTTCGTAATCATCCGGATTGACAAATTCAAAAGGAACAATACCAAAATTGATCAGGTTTTGCCAGCCAATGCGGGCATAACTTTTGGCAATTACGGCTTTTTGCCCCAGGTATCGGGGCGCCAGGGCGGCATGTTCACGGCTGGAACCCTGGGCATAATTTTCGCCACCCACTACGATATGACCCCCATGCTCATCCTGGGCTTTTAAGGCATTATCATAAAACGATTTGTCAATTACGTGGTAGGCGTATTTACTAATTTCAGGAATATTACTGCGCAGCGGCAAAACCTCAGCGCCTGCTTTTAATATTTCATCGGTAGAAACATTATCGCCCATTTTCAGGATTACCGGCACACTGAACACATCGGGCAGCTTCTCAAAATCGGGCAGGGTTTTGATGTTCGGACCTTTCTTCAGTTCCACTTCTTCTCCGTTTTTAGCTGGTGGAATCAGCATCATGGTATTGATGATTACCTTTTTGGGTTCTTCGAACTTAGGATAGGTCATATCAAACTTTTTTTGCATATCCCGCGGATCGGTAATTTCTCCTGTAAGCGCACTGGCTGCCGCTGTTTCCGGGCTACACAAATATACCTGGTCATCTTCTGTGCCCGAACGGCCCGGGAAATTGCGGGGCATGGTACGCAAACTAATGGTGCCGGAAGCGGGAGCCTGCCCCATACCGATACAACCCATACAACCTGTTTGATGGAACCTGGCGCCTGCCTGAATCAGCGGGGCTAAAATTCCCATGGCCGTCAGGTTTTGAATCACCTGTCGGGAAGAAGGATTGATATCCAGAGAAATATCGCCCGGAATTTCTTTATCTTTTACCATTTCAGCAACGATCCAGAAGTCGCGCAAACCCGGATTGGCCGAAGAGCCTACCACCACCTGTGAAATGGGCCTGCCCGCTACTTCCGATACCGGAACCACATTCCCCGGACTGCTGGGGCAGGCAATGAGGGGCACCACCTCTGACAGGTTAATTTCTTCCTGGGCGTCATATGCAGCGCCTTCATCAGCTTTCAATTCTACCCAGTCATCTTCACGGCCTTCGGCTTTTAGAAAAAAGCGGGTGCGTTCGTCGGAAGGAAATACGGTAGCTGTAGCGCCCAGTTCCGTGCCCATATTGGCAATAACGTGGCGGTCCCAGGTACTCAGGTTTTTCACGCCTTCTCCATAATATTCCAGAATAAAATTTAGCCCGCCTTTTACATCATAGCGGCGCAGCATTTCCAGCACCACATCTTTGGCGCTTACCCAGTCGGGCAACTGGCTGGTAAGCTTAATGCCCATTACTTTCGGCATTTTTACAAAATAAGGTTCGCCTACGGCTGCCATGGCCACATCCAGTCCGCCGGTACCAATAGCCAGCATACCCAAACCACCACCCGCGCAGGTATGGCTGTCGGAACCCAGCAGGGTTTTTCCCGGTATGCCAAAACGTTCCATATGCACCGCATGGCTGATGCCATTTCCCGGGCGGCTGTACCAGTAACCGAACTTTTTGGCGGCCGATTGCAGAAAAAGATGGTCATCGGCATTTTTAAAGTCGGTTTGCAGCAGGTTATGATCCACATATTGTACGGCCACTTCAGCTTTTGATTCCAGCAGGTGAAAAGCTTCCAGTTCCAACATCACGAGGGTACCCGTGGCATCCTGTTGCAGCACGTGGTCTATTTTGATGCCTATTTCTTTGCCGGGCGTCATTTCTCCGGAAACTAAATGGGCTTTTATTAACTTTTGGGCGAGGTTCAATGGTTGTGTCATAATGGCTTTTATTTAAAATTAAAAATGCCAGAAAACCGGGTAATTGGTTTTCATAATGCTCGTATAATAAGTTAAACAGGTAAAAAAGCCAATCTGTTTAAAAGTATAGAGTGAAATCTGCTTTTATAGGAAAACAACCTTACAAACCGATTTTTTAAAGAACTTACAATGCAGTACCGCTTCGTCATTAAAACTGTTTTATTATTTTATGCGTTCTAATATTTACCGGTAAATCTTTCAATTACGGAGCTGTACGGTTAATATCTTCTGAAAATATGCTTCTACTATCTTACTGAATCGACTGAAATGAGTTCAAAAAATACCTACTTTTCGCTTTGGGTAACCGCAGGCATTGGGTTTCTGTTTGTACTGGCCCTGTTACTGATGGGAAGCATTCTCACCATTGGGAATAACCTGGCGCAAATCCATCCCTATCTGAGTGTGGTTTTTTACATTTTTACCGTGGTAGTTTTTATTATATTGATTATCCGCCCGGTAATGGCCGTGTTTTCTACCCCACAACTGATCAAAGTAAGCGATTTTGTTGACGACGATGCCACCACGCCAGACAAAAGCCATACTATTAAGGCTGCCCGGGTACTGCTGAAACAAAACCGGCTGGAAAAAACGGAGAAGCAGGAACTTGCCAAACTCCTGAGCCGTGATGAGGATCCTTCCGAACTGCTAGAAAAAATATTTGATGCCCGGCTGGAACGCATGGATGCCATCGTAAGAAGCCATGCCCGGCAGGTGTTTATTTCTACGGCCCTTTCGCAAAACGGTCGGTTGGATGCGCTTTTGGCTATTATGATCAATTTCAGGATGTTAAGGGCCATGGTAAAAGAATATGGTTACCGGCCTTCTTACCGTGAGCTTATTAAAACGTATACCAAGGTGCTGGCAGCCGCTTTAATTGCCGATGGCATTGAAGACATTGAATTCGCGGAAGTATTTCCCGTGCTGAGCAAAGGCTTTATAGGCATTATTCCCGGATTAGGCCTGTTATCATCTTCTGTGTTGCAGGGTGCTGGAAATGCCTTTTTAACCTTAAGAATTGGCATTATCACAAGGAATTATTATCTGACTGCCGGGCAGGGATTTTCAAGGCGGCATGCACGCCGTTCGGCTATTCGGCCGGCGCTGAATCAGCTTCGCATGATTATCAAAGAATCGGTGTCTATTTTTCCAAGAGAATTGCAGCGTAAAGCTAAGGAGATGTTCAGCTTTATCTGATAATTATGGTGCAGGTACAATGCAATTCATAGGTAAGCGGAAATACAAAGCTGTACAAAGGCCAGGCAAATTTTATAGGGCGCTGCTCATTTCTTCAAAAGGTTTTTAAGATCCTTTTTCCCTTTGTCGATGGCAATATAGTTGGGGCCGATAAAATCCTCATGTTTGAATGAATACTTTCTGAAATCCACGAACTTTGGATAAATTTTTCCCACTTCATAGCCCAGGTCTTCAAAAAAATCGTAATAATCGGATAGCAGAACTTTGGTGGTGATGTTGATATAACCATACTCAAACTGAACAAGGCTGATTTTTTTATTTTCCAAACAGGATTTAAAGCCTAGCAATACATCCATTTCGCTGCCTTCCACATCAATTTTCAACATATCGACAAATGGTATGTTGTTTTCTTTCACATATTCATCACCGGCTATTAATTCAACAGTTTCTTTATTTTCAATGCCATAGTCTACACCTTTGATATGGTAAGCTGAAGCGTGAGCATGGGCAGGATAAATATTAAAATCCTGTTTTTTTGTTTCCGAAGACAAGCCTTTTTTTACGGTTACTATTTTATCGGTCTGGCAGCCTTTTAAATTTTCTTTTAGAATATGAAAGGTGCTTTCAATGGGTTCGAAAGCATGTATGTTGGTGGTGCAAAGTTGGCTTGCGGCTATGGTATATTCACCAATATTAGCGCCGGCATCTATAATACACTTTGGGTTAGCATTGGCTAACTTTTTAAGCACCATTACTTCCCCATTACTATGAATATCATGGTTTCTGTTTTCATGAAGCCGGTTCATGGCCCTTCCAAATCCTGCTAATGCACCTACTACCTTATTGTGTGAATGCTGCTTGTAAAATTTTTTTAAGAGTTTATAAGGGTTTTTCATGGTTAAAAAGTTCAGATTCATGTATGTATTTAAATACCTGCAAAACTACTTAAACTTTTTGCAATCTCGTTTGAGAAATTTCATTAATTCATCTGCTGAATCACTTTACGTACACTAGCGGGGCCGGCAACTTTTAACGACACCCGATTTGAATTATTCAGTGTACATCCGAAATCCGTTTACAGGTAGTGTCTTTTATAACGGATTTTCTATTTCTGAAAAAAAGAACAATCAGCAGAAACATTAGCCCCCTGGTTTCCGGTTCTTATATAAACATCCATTAGTATGAGACGGAAAACCAAAAAACTTCTAAAACAAACCATCGGGCTGGCAGCCCTTTCGGGTATGCGCACCATGTCGGCGCCTGCTTTTTTAAGTAATTATTTGAAAGACCATCGTTCGCGGCGACTAAAGCGCACCAGGCTTGGGTTTATGCAATCGGACAAAACAGCTACCATTCTGAGCCTGCTGGCTGCTGGCGAACTGGTAGGGGATAAACTGCCCAAAACGCCGAACCGGATTATACCAGGTGCTTTGGTTGGCAGAGGGCTTTCAGGTGCTTTGGTAGGAGCCACTTTGTTTATGGCAAACAGAAGAAATGGCTGGGAAGGCGCGGTTATTGGCCTGGGAACTGCTTTGGCTTCCACCTATATTAGTTTTTATGTGCGGAAGCAACTGGCAACACGAACGATTATTCCAGATACAGTACTGGGCGCGTTGGAAGATGGGATCGTCGTGCAAAGCGGATTGAAACTGCTCTCGTAACGCAGAAAACTATAACTATAGAACTTCTTTGTACCTGTGGAATTAAAAATAACCTGAATTTCCTCTTTTACGGTATGCGGAAAAATTAAATATTTATTCTTTTCATTTAATCAAACAATACATTTTTTAAAGTGTTTTTATTTGAACTTATATTTTAGCGCGATTCACTAATTGCATTTTTAGTTTTCAAGCGACTTTTTAATATTTTTTAACAAGTAATACCTACCATAACTATGGATGAAAAAGAAAAACAGCTGGACCAGGAAACCAAAGGTTCAGGCGAGCATTTAACAACCAATCAGGGTGCGCGCATCAGCGACAACCAGAATTCATTAAGAGCGGGGTCCCGAGGGCCTACCCTGATGGAAGATTTTATTTTCAGGGAAAAAATAACGCATTTCGATCACGAACGGATTCCGGAGCGCGTTGTGCATGCCCGGGGTGCGGGCGCGCACGGTTATTTTCAGCCTTACGAATCGCAGGCTGATATTACCAAAGCAGGATTTTTGCAGGACCCCGGTAAGGCTATTCCTGTTTTTGTGCGGTTTTCTACGGTAGCAGGCTTTCGGGGTTCAGCCGATACGGCCCGCGATGTACGAGGTTTTGCCGTTAAATTTTATACCGACGAAGGTATTTTTGATTTGGTAGGCAACAACATTCCTGTTTTCTTTATTCAAGATGCCATTAAGTTTCCGGACCTGATTCACTCGGTAAAGCCGGAACCGCACAACGAAATACCGCAGGCCGCTTCGGCACATGATACCTTTTACGATTTTATTTCGCTGGTGCCCGAATCTATGCACATGATGATGTGGGTGATGTCTGACCGCGCCATTCCCCGTAGTTTCAGCATGATGGAAGGGTTTGGTATCCATACCTTCCGCATGATTAATGAAAAGGGCGAATCACATTTTGTAAAATTTCACTGGAAGCCTGTGCTGGGAACACATTCGCTGGTATGGAATGAAGCCCAGACCATTGCCGGTAAAGACCCGGATTTTCACCGACGCGACTTGTGGGAATCCATAGAAGATGGCAATTTCCCGGAATACGAATTTGGTGTGCAGGTAATTCGGGAAGATGAGGAGTTCCGGTTCGATTTTGATATTCTGGATGCTACCAAACTATGGCCCGAAGAAGAAGTACCCGTACGGAAAATTGGTAAAATGGTGCTAAATCGCAATCCCGATAACTACTTTGCCGAAACCGAGCAGGTAGCTTTTCACCCTGGTCATATTGTTCCGGGTATCGATTTTTCAAACGATCCTTTGTTGCAAGGCCGTTTGTTTTCCTACACCGATACCCAGCTGATCAGGCTGGGAGGTCCTAACTTTGCCGAAATTCCTATTAACCGGCCTACTTGTCCGGTACATAATAATCAGCGCGACGGGTACATGCGGCAAACTATTAACAAGGGCCGGGTAAGTTACGAACCCAATTCTTTGGCACAAGGGTGCCCCATGCAAAACCCGGAAAACCTGAAAGGATTTGTAAGCTATGCCGAAAAAATGGATGGCGTAAAAGTGCGTGAGCGCAGCGAAAGTTTCAAAGACCATTATACGCAGGCTACTCTTTTTTGGAATAGCATGACAGCGGTTGAAAAACAGCACATTATCGATGCTTTTAGTTTTGAGTTAAGCATGGTAGACCACATGCATATCCGGGAAAGAATGGTAGACCATCTGAATCATATTCATATGGATCTGGCAACGGGTGTGGCGGAAAATATAGGTGTGGCACCACCCACAGCAACCAAAGCGAAAGATTATGATAAAAAGTCGCCTGCTTTGAGCCTGGAAAATACGAGAAAAAATACCATAAAAGGCCGCAAAGTGGCTATTCTGGTAGCTGAAGGCTTTAATGGCAAAGAAGTGATGCAGGTGAAGGATTATCTGACCAAGGCTGGAGCTAAAGCAGAGATTATTACCAAAGTGTTGGGAAAAGTGAAAGACAAGGATGGAAAGGCGATGGAAGCCGATAAAACCCTGCTTTCAGCCCCTTCGGTAAAATATGACGCGGTGTATATTCCGGGCGGACAAAAAAGTGTAGAAGCTTTACAGCAACAGGGCGATGCTCTCCATTTTGTAAATGAGGCTTTCAAGCATTGCAAGCCCATAGCTGCCACTGGCGAAGGTTGTGATTTCCTGAAAGCATCGGCAATTACAGGCGTAGATATAGCCGATGAAGGTAGTACCGATTTGGTTGCCGAAAAAGGCGTGTTAAGTATGAGAGAGGGCGCTTCTCTGGATAATTTTTCCAGGAAATTTGAAGAAGCGATTGCCCGGCACCGGCACTGGGAAAGGGAAAAAAAAGACAAAGTACCGGCATAGTGAAATGCTAACTAATAAAAAAAGAGCAGGTGTGAATACTTGCTCTTTTTTTTATGCCCTGCCTACATGATTACGCATCGTATATTGACGCTACGCAATAGCAAATATTTAATCAAAAGAGTTATGCGGATGGTTTTATATTTTTTAGCACAGCGATAATTCTTCTGTCCAAAAGGTTGTTGAAGCCCAACGCTTCCCATATATGACTGTGAACAAATTGGCTGATAGTATCTTTATTCAGATGAAATACAATTCCATTGTGGGGAGCCACTGAGGATTTCTGTAGATAGGAAAAATCAAGATTGCCTTCAGGAGTTAAATTATTGCTGACTAACACCAAAAGCTCTTTTTCCTTTACTTCCAGCAGATCGTCTGCATACACATTTTCTGCCGCAAGCAGGTTGACAATAGTTTTGAATTCGTCATTGTCCAGCAGGAATCGCAATGGTGATTGAGACGAGGACAAATTAACCTTTGATATTGTAAGAGTAGATGACATAATTAATTTTTAATGAATACAGGAATGGTATTTACAAATGGTTTACCATTTTATATAGCACCTGAAATACTATGCATAGAGCCTGTTTTGCATCCTATTTAATTCCATATCTGGGAATTAGTCCTATATAGAGATTGAGTTTCAGGCCTGAGCAAAGGAATGGGCTTTAAAAAAAAATACATTTTTCTTTTTCATTCAACAAAAGTTATTGAGACGGATTTACTAAATTTTATTCTTTCTTATTTTCTGATTATCCTATTAGATTGGGCAATTTCGCGTAAATTTCATTTACTTCGATGAGGTAATCAAGCAGCTTATGAAATTAATTACACATTCTTTTATTCTTCGTATCAAAGAACGTTTCAGGGTAGCTCATTCTGTTCGCGACCAGCAGGAAACCCTGATCGTAGAATTGCGGGATACTGATGCGCAGGGAAATCCCATCAGTGGCCTGGGAGAAGCTACCGCCAATACCTATTACCAGGTTTCTGTAGAAAATATGGCCCATGAACTGGAGCGCATTCGGGAGCGGATTGAAGATTTTGATCTGATTCCCTCTTCCAGTGCACGGCCTGATGAAGGCAGTCCGGAAGTTTTCTGGAAAAAAATTCATCCACTGTTGCAGAACAACCCTTTCGCGCTTTGCGCGCTGGACATAGCCATGCACGACTTGTATGGAAAGAAACTGGGCAAACCATTGTACAAACTCTGGGGGCTTTCCCCGGAAAAAGCACCTGTTTCTAATTATACCATTGGTATCGACAGCATCGATAAGATGGTGCGAAAAATGAAAGCGTTTCCCTGGCCTTTGTACAAAATTAAACTGGGCACGGAAGAAGATCTGGAGATTGTAAGGGCGCTTCGCCAGCATACCGACGCGACTTTCCGGGTAGATGCCAATTGCGCCTGGACGGCCGATGAAGCCATTAAGAATGCCATAGCACTGGAAAAACTGGGAGTAGAATTTATTGAACAACCTTTGCGTGCCGACGATAGGGAAGGGATGAAAGAAGTTTTTAAAAAATCGGTATTACCGGTAATTGCCGACGAAAGTTGTATTGTGGAAAATGATGTAGCCAAATGCCATCAGCATTTCCATGGTGTGAACATTAAACTGACCAAATGTGGCGGGATTACACCCGCCCGCCGCATGATTGGCGAGGCCCGCAAACTGGGCATGAAAGTAATGATTGGCTGCATGACCGAATCAACCATTGGGATTTCGGCAATCGCGCACCTGGCACCTTTGCTGGATTATGTGGATATGGATGGCGCTTTGCTGCTGGCAGAAGATATTGCCACCGGCGTAAAAGTAAATGAAAACGGCATACAGTTTTCTGAGGAAAATGGCACCGGCGCCCGGTTGAATGTTTTCCAAAAGAAAGTGAACTGAAAATACAGCAATTGATCATCCTAAATCAGTCAGTATGCTGGTAACTCATTCGCTTCCCGGAAGAACCATCAGGGTGGAAGGGAAAGAACTACTTTACTTCAGTGGTACCTCCTATTTAGGAATGGGACACAACGAATTTTTCCGGCAACAGGTGCTGGAAGGTATGGTACAATATGGCTCTAACTATTCCAGTTCCCGGTCATCTAACCTGCAACTTGCTGTATTTGAGGAAGCTGAAAACTGGCTCGCCCATTTTACCGGTGCCGAAGCAGCTTTAACCTTTTCGTCAGGGTACCTGGCCGGACAGGCAGCCATACATGCCTTGCGGCAATCGGATATATTTTTATACGCGCCCGGAACCCATCCTGCCCTTTGGCGCGATAGTCAGGATGGCTATACAGGAACTTTTACCGAATGGGCGTCCCAATTACCGGAAACAATAGAACAATGCAAAAATCAGAACATCGTTATTGCCTGTAATTCTCTGGACCCCCTGTATGCCGAAAAATATAGTTTTGACTGGCTGGCTGATTTACCTACCGACCAATCAATCACGATAGTAGTAGACGATTCGCATGGATTGGGCATTATGGGAAGAAATGGCGCGGGAATTTTTCCTGAATTAATGGCAAAATCAACTCATCATAATCTGATTGTAGTAAGTTCATTAGGCAAAGCCTTTGGCGTACCGGGCGGCGTAGTATTGGGTAATAAGGAATTTATTAACAATTTATGGAAAAGCCCTTATTTCGCGGCAGGTTCCCCCATTCCTCCGGTTTATCTGTATGCTTTTCTGCAATCAGACTCTATATATCAGGAAGCAAGAGCCAAACTTACCACCAATATTCTGAACTTTAAGCAAAGTCTCATTCATTTAAACTTATTCAAGCATTTTGATAATTATCCTGTATTCTATACCAAAGAAAACAGCTTGTATGAAGCTTTAAAACCCCAATGTATTCTTTCCAGCTTTCCCTATCCTGATCCGAGCGGCAAGCCTATTACCCGTGTGGTTTTGAATAGCTTACACCAGCAAGCGGATATTGAACTGCTTGCCGATTTGATTAATAAATATAGCCAGCAAATTTAGCTTAAATAATGAAAAGCAGCATGCTTGGTGCTGGAAGTATTGAGAGAGAGGGAAAGGAGAAGATTGAAGAGGTCTGTAAAATTTTTAAGTTATTCGTTAATCGTTATTTGTGAGAAACAATTAACAAATAACGAACAACGAATAATTTATTAAACCTATAGTCTCCCACCTTCAATCTTCTTATTTTTATCCTATTCCATTGGTAGCAATATATTTAATTAACAACAGGAGACTGGTATACCCAGGCTTCTTTCGTACAAATGATATTGGTTTCGTAACCACCGGTAATCAGTACCCGGTTATCGTGAAGGCGGGTCGCTGTAGTATATTGTAAAATTTTATGAAAGCTACCTGGTATTTCGATAAAATGGCCAGTGGTTGCATCGTATAGTTCGGCAAATTCTGCCCCTCCGGCTACCAGTACATTTCCATTTTCCAATAATACGGTTGCATTCATATGCTTGAACCGGGGCACGTGCATATTTTCTGCAGGAGTCCATTTATTTTTCTCCAAATCATAAATTACAGCGGTGGCGAATTTACCATTCCAGTCACGATTGTCCGATCCGCCGGTAATTAGCAACCGGTTGTTGCTGAGTAAGGTAGCGGCATATTTATGTTTAACAGGCTGATTGGAAACAGTTGGTAATGGGACTGAAGTTTCAGTTTTCGGATCATATAATTCACCAGCCAGATTACTTCCTATTAAAAGCACTTTTCCGCTTTTCAGTAAAAGCGCATTGTTAGTACCGTTAATGGTTTTCATGTTACCTCCTGGTTTAAACGTACCGGTTTCCGGATCGTAAATTTCAACAGAAGTAGTTGGGTCATTGCCTATAAGTCCACCGGCTACCAATACCCTGCCGTCGGATAACAGGGTGGCCGAGCAACTCATCCGCGGCACCTGCATAGTTCCGCTGAGGGTAAATTCACCAGTTTCCGGATCATATAGTTCGGCTACTTTGCTGTATTGATCAACGTTTCCTACAGTTCCACCCACAATCAGCACCATTCCATTATTGAGCAGTACGGCACTATGGCCTGCCCTTTTTCCGTGCATGTTACCGGTATAGGAAAATTTGTTTATTACCGGGTCAAACAATTCCGCGCTGTTTTTGAAATCTTCCTGGCTGTCGAAACCACCGGTAACCAGCACTTTCCCATTGGGTAGAAAAGTGGAGGTATGAACGGCTCTTTCCTCCTGCATAGAACCTGTAAGGGTAATGGCGCCCTGAGGCGAAACCATCGCGGTATCTTTATTTCTGCAGGAAATAAAAACAATAAAACATACAACTGCTGC
>JBGTIS010000134.1:0-9794 GCA_041745535.1 Cyclobacteriaceae bacterium
ACCCAGGACCTTGAGCACTATCAGTTTGTCAATGATGCCGGTCAATTGAGGCAGCATTTCTATGTATCAAGGTCTAATGAAGCAGGGAACCCTTACTGGACAGCCAACAATGTACGGCGTCCCCGTATCAGCGAAAGAGTACTCGGTTTGCTCTCTCTGAAATATCAGATTACAGATCATTTATTTTTATTGGGTAGATCTGGTATAGACCGTATCACCAATAACGAGGAATTCCTTCGTTATGTAGACACCTACATTACAGCTGACTTTGGTTCATACTCCAAAACTTTTAATTATGGGCTGGAGTGGAACTCAGACGTATTGTTAAGCTTTCAAAAAGACCTGACAGAAAATATTTCCCTTGGCCTGAACGCCGGTGCTAACCTAAGGATGGCAAAATCAGAGAGTGTGGGAGGATCGGGAGCCAACTTCAATGTTGAGAACTTATTTGCATTGAGCAATACCGCGCAACCTCTTCCTAATGAAAGCTATGCTGAAAAAGAACAACAGTCGGTATATGTCTTTGGAGAAATTGGTTTTTACAATGCCATCTTCCTGAGTGGCTCTTTCAGAAATGACTGGAGTTCTACCTTACCTGAAGAAAACCGTTCATACAGCTACCCTTCAGTGGGTTTAACCGCGGTAATCAGCGATTTGGTAGAGCTGCCTACTGCCTTTAGCTTCCTGAAGTTAAGAGGCTCCTGGGCTGAAGTAGGAAATGATACTGCTCCTTATCGTCTTTCCAGGCAAGCCATCGTAAGTGCAGGGACAATCTCTTTAAGCCCTACTTTACCACTTGCAGATTTGAAGCCAGAGAGCACTACGACTTATGAAGCAGGATTTGATGCCAGATTCCTGGATGATAATATAAGGTTAGATTTCACTTATTATAAGTCTAATACCTTTGATCAGCTATTTGCTACCAACGTACCCGTAGCTTCAGGGGTGAGCAGTGTATTCCTTAATGGCGCAGATATTCAAAACCAGGGTTTTGAAGTAGTATTAGGAGTTACACCTGTAACCACTTCTAACTTTTCGTGGGATTTAAATGCTAATTTTGCTAAAAATAACAGTGAAGTAGTTGAAATTTCCGATGATATAGATGTATTGATTCAGGGTAGTGGATTCTTAAACGAATACAGAATTGTAGCCGGAGAACCTTTTGGAAATCAGTACTCACGTGGATTCCAAAGAGATGATAACGGAAATGTGCTAATTGATTCACAGGGCTTGCCCATTATTACTGCTGGTAAAACTGTGCAAGTGGCTAATTTCAATCCTGATTGGCTCATGGGTATCACCAACACTTTCACATACAAAAATTTCTCATTGAGAGCTTTGGTTGATTTTCGCCAGGGTGGTCAGGTTTCTGTATTTACTGAGGCTATTATGGCAGGTAGTGGTATACTTGACTATACCGCACAGGGAAGAGATGGTACTTTAGTTTTTGGTGAAAACGTTTTCGGAGGAGAATCTGCCGTATTGGTAGATACAGATGGAAACCCTACACAGACACCAAACAACATTCAGATCAATGCTGAGACCTTATGGAATAGATTAGGTGGCAGAAATACCCCGGTAGGTGAAGCTTTTATCAGGGATGCATCCAACATCCGCCTGAGAGAACTTTCTTTCAGCTACTCTGTACCTGAGAGTATGCTTTCCAGCCTTCCTTTCTTCCGTAGCGCAAGTTTATCCATTGTAGGAAGGAACCTATTCTTCCTCAGCAATAAGACGGAATATTTTGATCCTGAAGCGGTTCAATCTGTGGATAATAATGCAGAAGGCTTAAACTCTTTTGCTCCACCTACAACCAGGAGCTTCGGTGTGTCATTAAACCTTGGTTTTTAATCGCAAAAAAATATGATGAATATGAATCGTAGTATATTATATATAGCAGTGTTGTCCATCTTATTCTTGGTCAATAGCTGTACCGACGACTTTACGGTGATGAATACAGATCCTAAAAATTTGACTGTAGATAAGCTCTCTCAAAGTGAGTATGGAGGAGTAGTAAAAGCCGCCTTGTATGCTCCTGCATTCTTGCCCAGTACCGCGCCCAATGATGCGAGAGGGGCTTTCCAGCTTACTCAATCACTTTTTTCCGATATTTATGGAGGTTACTTTGCTACCACCGCTCCTAATTTTGACTCCGACAAATTTATCCTGGTAGGTGGATGGCTCAATGGTGCATTTAACTATTTTTATGCCAATGCCGCTCCTCAAATCAAGTATGCGGAAGATTTTGCTGCTGAAAATGGATATGAGCTGGAAAATGCCATGATGAAAGTGTGGCGTGTTTGGTCTTATCATCGGGTTACTGACTTTTGGGGTCCGATACCTTATTCAGAATTTGGAAACAGGGAACGCTCAGTACCTTACGATGCTCAGGAGGCTATCTATACGGATTTCTTTAGTAGTTTGGATGAAGCCATTACAGTATTACAGAGTAATGCGGGAGGAACTTCTTTCCTCGGATCAAATGACCTGATCTATGGAGGTGATGTAAACCAGTGGCTAAAATTCGCTAATACTTTACGTCTTCGTTTGGCCATAAGGGCAAAATATGCAGATCCTGCCCTGAGTCAATCTGAAGCGGAAAAGGCCGCGACCCTGGGTGAGTTCATCGCATCCAATGACGACAATGCCATCATTGCTACGAGTGCTCCTTTTTTTGCGAACCCTTACAACACGATTACCCAGTGGGGAGAGTTTCGCATGAGCGCCAATATGGAAAGTATTCTTAAAGGTTATGAAGACCCCAGAATTGCATCCTATGCCTCTCCTGCTGCTGAGCCTGATCCTGCTGACGATCCCGCAGGCATTGAATTTCCTTACGAGGGTATGAGAAACGGTCAGTCTAAAGTAGACAAACAGGGAACTAATTTCAATGCCATAGCATCGGATATGGCTCCTGCCTATACCGAAGCCGGAGTAGCCGGACCAAATTATGTGATTATGAATGCTGCCGAATCTCATTTCTTACTGGCTGAAGGTGCTTTGGAAGGATGGAATATGGGCGGGACTGCTCAAAGTTTTTATGAGCAGGGAATTATCACATCGCATGAAGAATATGGCTTGGATGGAAGTAACCTATCTGGTAATCCATATGTATCAAGCCCTAATATGCCTGCTTCTTATGATGGAACTGCCCCTGCGCCTTCTGATATCCCTGTTGCTTACAATGTTGCGGGTAGCAAAGAAGAACAGCTTGAGCAGATTATCACGCAAAAATGGATATCGCTTTATCCTAACTCTCAGGAAGCCTGGGCTGAAAAGAGAAGAACAGGTTATCCAACTTTCTACGATCGCCTGAATACAGATAACCCAGATATTCCAGTGAGTACAGTGCCCAGAAGAGTGCCATTTGTAGATGGAGAGTTTACGACCAATGCCGAAGCTGTAAACGCAGCTATTGCAAACTTGCTGGGTGGGCCAGACAACGGAACTACCAAACTATGGTGGGATGCCAAATAACAGATAATTCCTCCCAAAACATTTAAAGTGCCAGTTTGATCTGGCACTTTTTGTTTTAACTTTACCCATATTCAACAATCAAGGTGAGATGATGCGTTGTACCGATAAAAGCTTATACCTGTGCTGTTTTATTTTGCTTTTTTCCTGTAAGCAGGAAGCAGACCACAGTAAACTGTTTACGCGGTTAGCCTCTGCTGATACGGGAATCCGTTTTAAAAATCTGCTGCGCGAAACCGAGGAGTTTAACGTAATGAAGTATAGCTACTTTTATAATGGCAGTGGCGTAGCGGTAGGCGACATCAATAACGATCGCCTGCCCGATATTTATTTTACCGGCAACATGATGGCCAGCCATTTATACCTGAACAAAGGTAACGGTGAGACTGCACCATTGCAGTTTGAAGAAATAGCGGAAAAAGCTGGTGTAAGCGCCGCAGGCTTATGGAATACAGGTGTTACCATGGCTGATGTAAACGGCGATGGCTGGCTCGATATTTATGTTTGTCGCTCCGCTGCCGCCGATCCTGTGAAAAGAAAAAACCTGCTTTTTATCAATAATAAAGATCTCACTTTTACAGAAAAAGCAGCAAGCTACGGACTGGCCGATCCGGCCTATTCTACCCAGGCTTCGTTTTTCGATTATGACCGGGATGGCGATCTGGACATGTACCTGCTGAACCATTCCGTGCCCGAATTTGCCGGTTTCAACAAGCTGATTGGCAATTATAAACAACGGAAAAATGCCAATTACGGCGACAAACTATACCGGAACGATGGAGAGCGTTTTACTGATGTTACCGACAGTGCCGGCATTATCCACAATGTGCTGGGTTTTGGCCTGGGTGTTACCGTCACCGATGTAAATGGCGATCACTGGCCCGACATCTATATCAGCAACGACTATAACGAAGAGGATTATCTGTACCTGAACCAGCAGAATAGCCCGGATGGACATCGGGGCTTTAAAGAATCGCTGCGGGAAAGTATGGGGCATGTTTCGCTGTTCTCGATGGGTGCCGATGGCGCTGACATCAACAACGACCTGAAACCGGATCTGATTACCCTGGACATGCTGCCCGAATCCAGTTACAAACAAAAGAAAGCCCTGGGACCTGAACATTACGATAAATACCAGGCCCTGATCAGCAGTGGGTTTTATTTCCAGACCATGCGCAACATGCTGCAACTGAATAAGGGGAATGGCCCGGATGGAAAACCCTATTTCAGTGAAATCGGTCAACTGGCGGGCATATCCAATACCGACTGGAGTTGGGCGGTACTGGCCGCGGATTATGACAACGATGGTTACAAAGACCTGCTGGTTACCAATGGCTATATGCGGAATTACCTGGATATGGATTTTTTGAATTATCTGGTGGGAGAAAAAGTAAATGCCCAGCAACCCAATCAGGAAGGTGCTTTACTGGAATTAATTGAAAAAATGCCGCCTATTAAAGTAGAAAACTATCTGTATAAAAATAATGGCGGCCTCACTTTTACCAAAACATCAGAAGCCTGGGGGATGGGGGAGCCCACCGTATCAAATGGCGCGGCCTATGCCGATCTGGATAATGACGGCGACCTGGACCTGATTATCTGCAATACCAATGAAGAAGCGGGTATTTTTCAGAACAACAGCGACCTGCTTACCCAAAACCACTACCTGAAAGTGCGTTTGCAGGGCAAAGGAAAAAATACGTTTGGGGTAGGCGCTCAGGTAATGCTATATGCCGGTGCACAGCAATTTTTGCAGGAAATGATTCCGGTAAGAGGTTTCCAGTCATCGGTAAACTACGAACTGGTATTTGGCTTGGGCGAAATCGCTCGGGTAGACAGCCTGACCGTAATATGGCCCGATGCCACCGTGGAAAAGAAAGGTTCGTTGCAAACGGACCAAACCATTACCTTACAACAAACCCATGCCCAGGCAGCGGGGGAACAGAAAACGGCGTTGCAGGAAAAGAATTTTACGGAAGAGGTTAACCGGTTGGGCCTGAAATTCAGGCATGAGGAAAACAGCTTTCTGGACTTTAAACGCGACCGCATGATGCCGCATGGGATTTCTACCGCCGGTCCCAAAATAACCAGGGGCGATATCAATCAGGACGGACGGGAGGATGTGTATGTAGGTGGGGCTAAAGGAAGTACAGGGAAATTATTTGTGCAGTTGCGCAATGGTTCGTTCAAAGAAAGCCCGCAGCCGGCTTTTGACACTGACAAAGGTTTTGAGGATACCGATGGTGTATTGGCAGATGTGGATGGCGATGGCGATCTGGATTTGTATGTGGTAAGCGGTGGGAATGAGTTTACTGACAACGGCCTGCTATTGCAGGACAGGCTGTACCTCAACAATGGAAAAGGAACCTTTACCCGGGCAACGGAAAATTTACCCGACATGCTCACCAGCAGCTCCTCAGTAACCGTTGCCGATATTGAGCAGGATGGCGATCTGGATTTGTTTGTTGGCGGCAGGTCTGTGCCCGGTGCCTATCCGGTATCGCCCAGAAGTTACCTGTTGCTGAACGATGGAAAAGGCAACTTTGAAGATGCCACCCAAGCGGTTTGTCCGGCTCTGCTTACACCGGGTATGGTAACCGATGCCGCCTTTCTGGACGTAAATAACGATAACCGGGCCGACCTGGTGATCGCCGGCGAATGGATGCCCCTTCAGGTGTATCTGAATGAGCAGGGGAAACTTACGCTGAAGCAGGATGCCTTTTCGACCCCTACTTCCGGTTGGTGGAATACCCTGGAAGCCCATGATTTTGATAAGGATGGCGACCTGGACCTGGTAGCCGGCAACTTCGGATTGAACAATCCATACAAGCCGAGCGAGGCACAACCTGCCCGACTGGTGTACAAAGATTTTGACGGCAATGGCTCGGTAGACCCTATTTTTACCTATTACATCGCCGATACCAATGCATTTGCCTACAGCCGCGACGAACTGATCGGGCAGATTGCTTCCATCAAAAAGAACTTTACCGATTATGAATCGTTTGCCAAAGCCCGGCCCGAAAATTTCTTCTCTGCCGAACAACTGGCTGGGGCCGATACGTTATCGGCAGTGCTACTGGAAACCGTTTATCTGGAAAATGATGGAAAAGGTAATTTTTCTGTAAAACAATTGCCGGTGGAAGCGCAGTTTTCACCCATCTACGCCTTATCGGTAACCGACATCAATGGGGATGGCAATGCCGATATTCTGACAGGAGGAAATTTGTCGAATACCCGGGTGAGCACCGGTAAATACGATGGCAACTATGGTACGGTATTGCTGGGCGATGGTGCCGGTGGCTTCACCGTTATGAATCAGGCGGCTACCGGACTGAAAATTCAGGGAGATGTACGTGATATTGAAATACTAACCATACAGCAAACAGATTTTGCTTTGTTTTCCAGAAACAACGACAGCCTGCTGGTATACCAGGTTGCCAGAATCATCAGGCCCGGTCATTTGCAGTAGTTTATTTTTGACAGAAAATTACTTCCTGTTCCTGTAAAGGGGCCTGGGCATATGCCGTCCGCATGCCTAAAGTTTCCAGGCTTTGGCGGGAAACTTCCCGGAACTTCAGGGTGGTGCTGAATTCCCGGTCAAAAGGAAAAGGGTGGATGCTGATGCGAAGCGTATCCAGCCAGGCAGGCATCAGCCGTTGCCGGTTTTCGGCATTAAAAGCTTCGGAACGGGAAAAACCTTTCTGGAACCACGGATGCTCCTGCTGTTTGCCGATACCCGGTTCGTTCAGGCACACATACAGGGATATATTATCGCATAGCTGCAAAAGCTGAAAATGAAGGTGAATGAGGTTCTGGTTGATTTCAGGGAACATTTTTCGTAGGTTTCGCTGCCTTTCTTTTTCAGTTTTCATAAACAGGTGTTCCGCGGGGAGCAGGTGATTACCCAGAAAAGACGTGTAATGCATGCTGCACAGCAAAGCCGCATACGGATTCATGGCTTCGGTTTCGTCCAGACCTTTCTGATAAAAAGTAAGTTTCGGAATCAGCGGATAGTCTACAAACGACATGGGTGCGGCATGCTGGTCGTTCCAAACGGGTGTATCGTCCAGCCCGATCCAGCTGCGATCGTGTTGGAATACCGCTTCCAGGGCATCGTTATACCACTGACTGGTTGGAAAAAATTCCTTCCGGAAATGCCGGGCTACCTCGCCCGAAAGCTGCGCATGGTCGTGCTGCCCCACCATAATAAAACCTAAAGAAGTTTCTCTGATAATCATACTAAGTTTGTTTGAAATGGAATTATTTCACTACAAAACCAATAAGCGAACATTTGTCATGCCGAGGCACGAGGCATCTGATTGGCAAATGAGCTTTAGAAGTATCGTTTTACGTAAACGGTCACCGTCCGGATACTCTTCCATTTTAAGGTGGCCCATCAGGCACTATATTCCAAGCCGGATAACAATCATTTGTCATGCCGAGGCACGAGGCATCTTCGTAGCAAATGTGCATTATTCATTTTACCAGGATACTTTCATTCCATGCCGAATAAGAATACCAGGCAACCTGATTTACCAGAGCATTAATTATTGATACAAAAAATAGATTACTATTATCATTCACTTTCCTGCTGTAAAACAGATCAACCCACACCCTTCACGTTGATGCTATTTCAATAGCACACATACAGGAAAGATAAAAAATTATCCTGATCTGTCCAATACACAGCGGGCATGAAACCTGCCTGTCGTGCCCTATTATAAATCTGTACAGCCGGCCTGTTGCTTACATGCCCCTGAAAAAAGGTGCCATGCCGATGTAAGGTAGAAAACCCCTTTTCTGTGCATTAAATACCCATTACTACTGAGCAATGCGATGAAAGAGAGTTCTTGTGTTCCATTTCATTTTGCCACGTGACTAAAGGACGGCCTTATATTACATCTACACCCTGCCACGTGACTAAAGGAGGGCCTTATATTACATCTACACCCTGCTACGGAACAAAAGAACCCTCTTTTGTTCCATTTCCACCTCGATATGGGACTGAAGGCCCTTCTTTTGTTCCATTTCCAAACTAATATGAAATTAAAAAGACCCCTTGTATACCCTGCTTCATTCGACCTGGGGCTGCTTCAACTAATATACAGCCGTGGGTGAGTAATAAGCTTGGTTTTCCAGCAGGTTGTATAAATTTTCAAGGAATAATATACCTGATATTGCCTAATGTGAGCGCATTCGATATATTGTGTGCCAATACTTAATTCAAAGGTGTTTGGGCAAGTTACCTAATAGAAGTTATCAGATAAGTACTAATTATGAGGGTCGGAAAACTGTATGTAAGTTCGTATACATCGAAATGTTGAGAGGATGCTACAGTTATCTCCATTATGGTACGATAACCGCAGTTCCAGTATATTAAATATAACCGCAATAGCGGTTATTGAGATGTTACCTGCAAGCTAAAAAAATCCAGCCGCACAAACAGCACATTTGGTTTTTGCCGACACACAAGCCAACGCTGAAAAAACCAAAAGAGCTGTTTCTTGCCAACGCTCAGATGATAATTTGTAAATTGCGAAATCGAAATTTGACAAAGTAAAAAATATAAATGAAATTATACGAAGCATTAGAAAAACAACTCAAAACCGAAAACAATTTTGTTACGGACAATGGAGAATTAAAGAAATGGGTGGTTATCAATAAAGCACAAAATTTTGATGCTGGACTTATAGAATTATTGCTTGACAACAAGGAACTGAAATCAACATTCTTTTTGGACTTAAAAGGAACTTTGGTTTTTAACCAAACCCTGTTTGTGCAGTTTTTGGAGCAAAAAAACTACTTAAACGACAGTTATACCCAATACAAAAATAAAGTAGGATTAACCATTGATGGCAAATATCTTAAACAACGCAACGAAGTTGCCCTGGTGTGGCCATTTAAAGATTGTGTTTTAGAAGGTGGACAAAGCCGTGAAGAAGACAAACGGGAAGAAATTTTCTTTAATGAAACCTTGGCACAAGATGAAATAACACAACTTTTAGAGCCAAAAGTATTCACCAATGCTAAAACTTATAACAAGGAAGGCGAACAAGCATTTACTGGCTTTACAAGAGATGCAAAATTGAATAAAAAAAGAGGCTTGCCCGAAGATACTATTTCAGACAATCTCATTGTAAAAGGAAACAACCTCTTAGCCTTGCATACGTTAAAAGAAGAGTTTGCGGGAAATGTAAAATTGATATATATAGACCCGCCTTACAATACGGGTAATGATAGCTTCAAATATAATGACAGTTTTAATCACTCAACGTGGTTAACCTTTATGAAAAATCGTCTTTCTGTTGCCAATACTCTTT
>JBGTIS010000135.1:0-30022 GCA_041745535.1 Cyclobacteriaceae bacterium
TCAGCTATATGGAAGATACACTCGGTAACCTGGCACTTCAGGCCAGCAATCCAGAAGACGACCGGTATGATGTAGCTCTGAATATTTCAGGATTTGGCAACGATGCCCGGATCAATGGGTATTACCAGAGCGATAGCCTTAACCCTTCCCTTGATTTCAATATTGATTTGAATAAACTGAATTTGGCAAGCATACAGTCGTTTACTGGCGGCCAACTTGCTAATTCAGAAGGCTATATCAGTGGAGAACTTTCCCTAAACGGAAGTCCGACCAAACCCAATATGGAAGGAGCGTTACGGTTTAACCAAACTAAATTTGAAGTTACTTATTTAAGAACAGTATTAGCTGCCGACAATCAGGCGATCAATTTTGGTAACGAACAGGTGCAGTTCAACAATTTCACCGTTTCCGATCCAAATAATAACAGCATGGTGGTGGATGGTACTGTGAACATCAGCGACCTCACCAATCCGGGTCTGGACCTGAACATTACTTCCGAAGATTTTCTGGTAATGAATACTACTGAAAAGGACAACGACATGTATTTCGGAAAACTGTTGCTGAGCAGCAACATTGATGTAACCGGAAACGCGACCCAACCTGAGATTTCTATGAATATTAGCATTGGGGACGAAAGCGCGCTTACCTACATTGTTCCTGAATCGGAAACAGGAAGCACAGAACAGGAAGGCATAGTACGTTTTGTGGATAAAGATAAAGCCGGCGACCCTTTCTTTACGGATATTCAGAATGATGAGCCTGGCGATACGTTGAAATCTCCGTTAGGGATGGATCTGAATGCCAACATCAATGTTACCAAAGCCAGTCAGTTTAAAGTGGTGATCGACCCTACTTCCGGCGACCAGTTAGCCATACAAGGTGATGCCGACCTGAGCATGAATATTAATCCCGCTGGTGATATTTCATTAACCGGCCGCTATGAGGTTGCCGAAGGACAATATAACCTATCTTTTTACGGGGTAGTTAAACGACAGTTTTCTGTAAAACCGGGAAGCAGCCTGGTTTGGTCGGGTGATATTTTGAATGCCCAGGCTGATCTGACAGCCGTATATGAACTGGAAACAGCCCCTATAGAACTGATGCAGGCTCGTATACCAGATAACAGTGAGCTCACTATTTACAAGCAGGAATTACCCTTTTTGGTTTATCTGAATATGAAGGGCGAATTATTAAAACCTGTAATATCCTTTTCGCTGGACATGCCTGATGATTCAAAAAATTATGCCGGAGGTAACGTTTATAGCGCCATTCAAGGGCTAAATCAGGTAGAATCTCAACTGAACAAGCAGGTATTTGCCTTACTGATTTTACAACGATTTATTGCTGAAAACCCGTTTGCCAGTTCAGGCGGTAGTACCGAAGGCGCGGTCCGCAGCAGTGTGAGTAAAATTTTGTCTGACCAATTGGACAAACTGACCGATCAGGTGAAAGGGATTGATATTGACGTAGGCCTAAAATCTTCTGAAGATTATTCATCAGGGCAGGCCGAAGGCCGCACCGACCTGAATCTGGGGTTGTCCAAACAGTTCCTGAACGATCGGATTACAGTGAAAGTAGCGGGCAATATCAATCTGGAAGGCAGTAACCAGCAACAGCAGAAAAATTTATCAGACTTCGCTGGCGATATTTCCATTGAATACAAATTAACTGAAGATGGAAGATTCCGGCTGGTAACCTTTAGAAAAGAAGTTTTTGAACAACTCCTGGAAGGTGAGGTTATCGAAACAGGCGCAGGATTTATTATCGTGAAAGATTATGATAAATTCAGGGAAATATTTAGAAAGAATAAGGAAGAAAACTGGAAAAAAACCGACGATGACAGTGTCTCAAAACAATAAAACTACTTTTTTACCATCCTTAACCATTTATTGCTTTAGCATACTGGTGATGTGCTTATGCGGTTGCAGTGCCACCAAATACCTGAAGGAAAACGAATCGTTATACACCGGGGCTGAAGTTAAACTAAAACCGCAAGGTAAGGTAAGTGACAAATCTGAAGCCACTGAAGCCCTGGAAGAATTCCTGCAACCGAAGCCTAATCTTACCATTTTTGGTTCTCGACCCCGGTTATGGATATACTATAAAGTTGGGGAGCCGAAAAAGGAAAAAGGATTAAAGTACTTTCTCAGAACCAAAGTGGGTGAACCACCCCTGCTTTTTAAAGATGTAAATCCTGAGCGAATCCGCAGCCAGATGAACAACGAATTGTTCAACATGGGCTTTTTTGATGCGGAAGTAAAGTATGAAATTAATAAAGAGGAGAAAACTACCAATGTAGATTACATCGCTACGGTGAGTGCTCCTTACACCATTAAGGAAGTCTTCTTTCCTACCGATAGCAGTGACTTATCTACCAGAATTAAAGCCCTGGAAGAAAAAACGCTACTCAAACCCGGAAACCGTTTCGACCTTGATGATTTACAGGAAGAAAGACAAAGAATTGAGAATGCCCTGAAAGATCAGGGATTCTATTATTTTAACAATGACAACCTGATTTTCGAAACTGATAGTACCATTGGCAACAAACAGATCAATTTGTATTTAAAAGTTAAGGAAAACGCGCCAGCGCAGGCTTCAAAAATTTATAAAATCAATAAAATAGACATTTACCCCAACTACTCTATCACCAATTCAGGAAATCTTCAGTCGGGTGAACATACTATGGTAGATAGTATGAATTATTATGCTGATAATGATATGTTCCGGCCCCAGGCCCTTACGAGTGCTATATTACTGAAAAAAGGGAATATTTATTCCAGGCAGCTACACAATAAATCGCTGAACAGGCTGATTGGACTGGGAACTTTTAAGTTTGTGAATATGCGGTTTTTTGAAGATACCGTTAATCAAAGCCTGCATACCATCGTATACCTGACTCCCCTTAAAAAGAAATCACTCAGGCTGGAATTACAGGCTGTGTCTAAGTCGAACAACTTTGTAGGTCCCGGATTGAATTTAACTTTTACCAACCGCAATTTATTTCGCGGTGCCGAACTGTTAAACATCACACTAAATTCCAGCTTCGAAACCCAGGTTAGCGGTCAGCAAAACAATCCACTGAATTCATTTGAGGTGGGGTTGCAGGGAAATTTGCTATTTCCACGGTTTATTACCCCATTCAATATCCGGAGCCGGTATAAATTTGTGCCACAAACGCAGGTCGGCGCCGGGATTACCATATTGAATCGGGTGCAGTATTTCCGTATGAATTCTTTTAACCTGAATTATGGATTCATTTGGAAAGAAGCTAATACCGTTAGCCATACATTGTTTCCGGCAGACATCAGTTTCGTACAATTAGCCAATCAGGGTCCTTTATTTGCCCCACTGATAGAAAGCAATCCTTTTCTGGCCAGAACCTATCAAAATCAGTTTATTTTAGGCGGAAGGTATTCTTTTACCTATAATTCAAAACTGGCAGAGCGGAACCTGGAAAAAGATAATAACTTCTTTTTCAATGCCAACATTGATATTTCTGGCAACCTGCTTCATCTGCTGCAATCGGGCGTGCGTAATACAGAAAATACAGCGGATAATCCATATACTATTTTTGGTGCCGCTTATTCGCAATATGGAAAATTTGATGTGGATTTCAGGCATTTTTATCGGCTTGACAAAAGGAATCTGATCGCTACCCGGCTAATCACGGGTGTGGGTATCCCTTATGGAAACTCTTCTATCCTACCCTACGTCAAACAATTTTCCGCCGGTGGTTCCAATAGCATCAGGGCTTTCCGCGCCCGATCGGTGGGTCCGGGTATTTACTACAACGAAGCCTTTAACAGCGATACGGTTTTTATAGACCAAACCGGCGATATCAAACTGGAAGGTTCAATGGAATACAGGTTCGATATCGCAGGACCAATCAAGGGAGCCTTATTTACTGATGCTGGTAACATCTGGCTGGCTAAAACAGACTCAACCCGCATTGGTGGAGCGTTTGATCAGAAAAACTTTTTAAAGCAACTGGCAGTAGGTACCGGCTTGGGATTACGCATTGATACCGACTTTTTTGTACTGCGTTTGGATGTTGCTTTTCCGATCAGAAAACCAGTGCCTTTAACCAGCGGCACGCCATCTGGCGCAGCCGTAGCGGCTCCTTTCCAGTGGGTTTTTGATGACATCGCTTTCGGCAGTAAAAGCTGGAGAAAGGAGAACCTGGTATGGAACATCGCCATCGGCTATCCCTTTTAAAGAAACTGCTTCTACCATATTTATGAATGACCCAACATATGTAGAAAATTTTCTACATGTGTTGAAAAACACCATAAATTTTTGTTGCCAGATTTTCTATTGTTTGTCCCCTACCCCACTTATAAAAAACACCGTTTTAAGCTATTTAAGCACAAAAAGGCAAGTTTAACTCCCAAAATTGTTTCACCATTTTTATAGGGTTGGATACGGTATCTTATTTGAATACTGATTACTTAAACAAAATAAAATACCTATGACAATTTTAATAAATAAAACCATTTCTTTTGTTACAACCGCGTTATTTATCGCTACTATTTTTGGTGGGGCTGCGGGCCTGACTGGTTGTAATGCCAGTCGTACCACAAAAGGAGGCGCCATTGGAGCCGGTGCCGGTGCCGCTGTGGGCGGAGTAATCGGAAGCCGGTCTGACAATACCGCGGTGGGTGCTATTATTGGTGCTACTGTGGGTGGCGCTGCCGGCGCACTCATTGGCCGCCACATGGACAAACAGGCTGAAGAACTGCAGAGAGACCTGGAAAATGCCACTGTAGAACGGGTGGGTGAAGGTATAAAAATCACTTTCAACTCGGGTTTACTCTTTGATGTGGATGAATACAGCTTAAAAGAAAATACCAAGCAAAACCTGGATGACCTGGCCGAAACTTTAAAAAAATATGATGACACTGAAATTCTGATTGAAGGACATACCGACAATACAGGTACCGACCTGCACAATCAGGAACTTTCAGAGAGCCGGGCCGCTGCTGTAGCCGATTATCTGGCTGTTGATGGCGTAGATTCCAAGCGGATTATTACAGAAGGATATGGTGAAACGCAACCCATTGCCGACAATGAAACAGACCAGGGAAGAGAACAAAACAGAAGGGTAGAAGTAGCTATATACGCGAATAAAAAGATGAAAAAAGCCGCTAAAAAGGGAGAGCTTTCATATCATTCTGAACAGTTTTCGCAACCTGTTTTACCACCCTTAACCAGGCTTTACCTGGATAATAAGCAGGTACAGAATTAAATAATTGATTCTGATTTCTGAAACAGCGAACCTGGCTTTTTCTAATAAAATCCAGGTTTCCTTTTATTTAACTGGCTTGAAAAGTAATAAACTTTTATTAAAATAATATATATTGTACAAACAGTGACCAACTGTTTGTACCAACTCGAAATGAAGGAAAAATGTGATCATTAAGTTAAACTTTGTATTGCTGATTGTCTTTTTTACGTTCACAGCTACTGATCTTTTTTCACAAGGCAAAAAGCCGCTCAAATCAGGAATGGATACGATACATGTGGTAGGGCAAAGCATTATTTTTATCAACGATTCGGCTATTTATATTCAAAACGATACTATTCTGTATCTTCCCGATTCGGTCAGCATTCAATATAAAAGAGGCAAAGAACCTGATGAATCAGGTTTATATGATACACTCAAAGAGAAATTATCCAGAAATAGAATAACCGATAAAATTCAGGATTTTCTAATCAGGGATAATCCTAAAAAAAAGCACAAACCGACACCTGCTGAAGAAAACCGGAAAGTGGCACGGCAATACCGGAAAAGCGCGGGCAAAACAATTGGAGAAATCCACATAAAACAACTTGAACCTTTTGGCACCACTATTTCCGATACATCCGTTCAGGTGGATAAATGGCACATCAATGCCGCGAATAAACTGCACCTGTTAACCTGGCAAAAAGTAATTTATAATAACCTTTTGTTTAAGCGTGGCGACCAGGTTGATCCGCTTACAATCGCGGACAGCGAAAGGTTTCTTCGGACATTGCCCTTTATTAAAGATGCCAGAATATACCTTAAACCCTCCGCCATAAGTAAAGAAGTAGTAGATGTGCTGGTTGTTACCAAAGATGTATGGTCAATAACCGGCAGCCTTGAGGTAAGCCGGCTCAACGCCATGGATGTAAACGTACGGGAACGCAATCTGCTGGGTACCGGTCATGAACTAAATAATACCATTACCTTCGATACCCGTGAAAATCCTGTTTTCGGATACATCGGGAACTACAGAATTCCTAATATTAAACGCTCGTTCACCGTAGGTGAATTCAATTTTGCTTATTCGGAACCGGTTCAATTGTGGGAAATAAATTTATACCGCAATTTTATAACACCAGATATCCTGAATGCCGGAGGATTTAAAATCGGAAACAAACGTATTTTTCATGAAAATCCGTTGACCGATACCAGCAGAATTCAATTTCCTATTCATTACAGCCAGCAGGATTTCTGGTTCGGCAGAGCCTTTGAATACCGTGCTGATACCGTTGGCAGACCTAAAATTGTTTTTTCAGGAAGATTTTTACGGTATAATTTTACCGACAGGCCGGAAGTAAGGCTCGATACCAACAGGTTATATACCAACCGTGTTATGTTATTGGGCGCGGTTAGTTTAACAAAAAGGCAATATTCTACCAATAACCTCATTTTTGGCTACGGCATTACCGAAGACATCCCATCGGGCCACCTGCTTACCCTTACCTTTGGAAAAGAATTTAATGAATTCAATAACAGAACCTATCTGGGCCTCGATTTCTCGAAGGGTAACTTCATTGGTAAACTGGGGTACCTTCGGGGCAATCTGGCTTTTGGTGGGTACATTAATAAAAGAAATTTTGAACAGGGTTTAATGCAAACCAAGTTTAACTATTTTAGTCACCTGCTACGAATTAAAAAATATTACCTCAGGCAGTTCATTAATATTGATTATCAGCTTGGAATTGGCCGACTGCAGCAGGAAAGAATCAGTTTGGGCACTGAAAACGGAATCAGGGGATTCAGAAACCGGGAACTGCTGGGCACAAAAAAAATAACTATTTCAACCGAAACCGCACTGTTTACCCCCTATTATCTTTTTGGTTTTCGTTTCGCGGTTTTTGCCTTCGCCGACCTGGGAATGGTTACCAATAACCAGTCGTTTTTCGGCGCCAAACTTTATCAGGGCTACGGCATCGGATTCAGGGTAAGGAATGAAAACCTGACTTTTAATACCTTCCAGATCAGGATTGGAATATACCCTGTAACCTTGCCTGGTTCTTCATTTTTGAAATTTGATTTTGCCAGCAGACCCCGACTGTACCTGGAAGATTTCGCGCCTTCACAACCCCGTACCCTTGATTTTTACTATCTAGAATAACAATTTCCCAATGTGTAGAACATTTTTCCCAGTATAGATAATGAATTTGATAAATTTCATTTAAATTTAATACCATAAGGAATTGGCACAAATTTTCAATATAATATTATGGATAATTCAAAAAACACTAACTATTCTAACATGAAAATCAATATTCTACTTTTAGCCTTATTAATTGGCACATCCTTTCTGCTATCAGGTTGCTTTAGCACTATGACCTATACCAAAGCTAACCAAAAAAACCAGGATAACTTTACCAACGAGGGTGAGTTGGATGATGCTAACTTTTTAGTAGAGGCAAAAAGTGCCAGCATTTTGGAAATCAAACTGGCAGAGCACGCTGCCGAATCCGGGTATTCCGCCGCGGTAGTGGAATACTCGAAAGAAACCTATTCGGAAGACAAAGACCTGGCAAAAGAAATTAACCGGGCAGCCAGAAAAAATAAAATAAAACTGCCCGATGAAATGGGCCCCGAACACCAACGGGTTTATAACCAACTGGTAGCGGCTGACAAAAGAGATTTTGATAAAGATTATATGTATGCCCTCGAAACATTGCACCGTGATAATCTGGAAAGGTATCAGGATTTTGCTACCGACGGGCATTTTGATGATGTGAGGTCATTCGCGGCCGAACACCTCAGCTTAATAGAAAATCACCAAAATATGGCTGAAGAAGTTCGCGATAAACTATTAACCACTTATTGATTTTAAGAACTGAACTTATGAGAAAATTTATTATAGCCGCTTCCTTATTTACTTTATTGGTGGCCCATGGATGCGGGCCAAAAATTAAGTCTGAAGCAGATCAGGAAACCAAAACCGACAGCCTGGATTTACAAGAAGGAAAAGGCGAAGGACCAGTTCCTGAAGAAATTATTAAATAAACCGACAGTTTGTAAATTAAACTTTTTTAGTTGTGTACCTTAATATTGTTTTTCCATTTATTCTTTCAATTTTTCTGACTTCTACCTTTACCTGGTTAAAATTCAGAACTTTTAAAAGGCTTTGGAGTGTACAGGTATGGCCTGCTTTTCTGGTAATTTTTCTGGGAACCTGGGCTACCAGCCTGTGGATCAAACCGCTTGAATTTATTACAGATGGCTATAATTATGCCTGGGTAGCCATATTGGCTGTAGGCGCCTTATTAATGATTGTGCTGGTTATGTTATTACCTGAGCATCGGGAAAAAAATGAGAAAGCAAAAGCCAAAAACGATACCTTAAAGGAGTTAGGTATTTTTTTCTGGATACTTATCATTGTGCTCTCTATTCCTATTATTTTAGGATATACCCTAACATAAAAACTTTCATTGTTACTATGGCCGTTGGGGCAGCTTTACCGTATCAAACCAGTAATTGCCGAGTGCCTGGGCAACTTTTACCAGTTGTTCAAAAGAAACGGGTTTGGTAATATACGAGTTAACACCTTTGTTATAACTGTTAATCACATCTTCCTCGGCCTCTGAGGTAGTTAAAATAACAATAGGGATTTTTTTTAATTCCGGATCAGCCTTTATTTCTTCCAATACCTCCCAGCCATTTTTTCTGGGCATATTGAGGTCGAGCAAAATTAGCTGTGGAAGCCGGTGTACGGCATCCCTATACTTATCTCTTCGGTAAAGATAATCCATAAGTTCTACACCATCTTCCACAAACTGAAGATCAACTTTCCATTGCTGTATGTTAGCAAAAGCACGCCCGGCCAGTAACCGGTCGTCGGCATCGTCATCGGCCATTAAAATTGTTACTGCCTTTAATTGGTTAGAGATACTAGGTGTTTCCATTTTCTGTTTTATTCACTGGCATTACCACCACAAAGGTGGCACCCTCACCGGGTTGGCTTTGAGCAGTAATAGTTCCGCCATGGTTCTCAACAATTTTTCTACACAATGCCAGACCAATTCCGGTACCGTCGTAAGCCGTACGACTGTGCAAGCGCTGAAATATGATAAAAATACGATCTAGGTATTTTTCATCGAAACCTATTCCATTATCGGAAACTTTAAATTCGTAAAAATAATTATAAGATTCATTATAATACCTGCCTTCAATTTCGGCATCCGACAAATAACGTCCCATAATGTATATCTGTGGTTGTTTCTCGCCTTTGGCGCTAAATTTTATCGCATTACTAAGCAAATTTTGAAACAACTGGCCCAGCAAGGTTTTGGTACCATTTATTTCCGCGTCCTTGTCCATTTCGAATATCAAATCAACCTGTTTATCTTTGATTACCGTTTCAAAATCAGATATTACCTGCTGCCAGAGTTTGTACAGGTTTACCGCTTCAGGTTCGCTGTGAATGCGTGACGCTCTTGAAAAATTAAGCAGGTCACTGATCAGGGCCTGCATCCTGGTTGCCGCGCTTTCCATGCGCTGTATATAGTTGCGGCCCGTTTCGCCCAGGGTATCTCTATATTCTGAAACCAACACATCACCAAAAGCCCTGATCTTTCTGAGGGGTTCCTGCAAATCGTGTGAGGCCACATAGGCAAACTGTTCCAGTTCTTCGTTAGACCGGTTCAAATTGTTCACACTATTTTCCAGGGCTATGTTTATCTGTTCGTTCCTTTTTAACTCACTCCTGATTCTGATAAAGGTGAGCGTTAAAATGATAAAAGTAGTAATGGTAAAAACGGTAATAATGGATAGCACCAGGTTACCGGATGTACGTAAATCTTCGTTTCGCTGTGCCAATATATTTCTTTCATTCCTTTCCATTAATATAGTAATTTTCCTGATTTGCAGCATGGTGTTGCTACCCTGAATGGCCAGTTCAGTGTTTCGCGAACTGGTCTTAGCGAGTTTTCCGCTATCGGTGTCCAATTGTTGTTGGAGTTCGCCATAACGTTTTTCCAGCAGTTCATGAAGGGTATTCAATTGTGTTAATTGTTCCGGATTGTTGGCAACCAGGGCTTCCAGGGTATCACAAATAACGATGGCTCGCTGGTATGACCCCAGATAGGGCAACAGAAACTCGTTGCGGTGGGTCAGTAAATAGCCACGCTGCCCAGATTCCGCCCCCTTTACCTCGGAGAAAAGATTTTCCAGGTTGAGGAGAACCTTATTGGTATGGTCTACCATCCGGGCATTGTTTACTAAATTATTAATGCTCAGGTAAGAAGATACTGAAATAAAAGATAATAAAATGGTGGTTAATATGTATACTACGATTAGGTTCCAGTTCGTAGAGTTTTTCATGCATTATAATTTCAGGGAAAATTATTTATTAACCGACTAATAAGAAAACTTTATAGTAAAAATTAGCGCTTTCCTACTGGGTTTATACAGAATCAACATTAATTGTGGTTTCGTTCAAAAAGAAACAGGTTGCGACTATTTTATTATTAATAGTTACAACCTGATTTTATCTTAAGATGTTTAACTGTAAAATAAATGAATACCTAATTCGGTTCCACCCCAGGGGAAAACTCTCCCTGCTCTCCTTTCACATAGGTCTTTCCGGACAAAATGGAGTCGGTTACCTTAAAAAGGAGGTTCATCACATTGGTATCCGAATCCCAGTATTCAGCCTGCGACAGTTGTACTCTAATTAATCGCAGGTCAGGATTACTCAGGCCTCCGGGGAACCAGGTTTCAAACGTAGGTTTCCAAAAGTTCTGTTTAAGGTCTTTATCCTCTACCTTTTCAGCCAGCCCTGATATAGAAATGTAGCATTGAGAAATGGGGTCCACATAACTTAGGTTCACTGCCTGTTGCGGTGCATCGCTGCTGAAGGACTGGTTACTTATAAAAAACCATAAACTTCCTTTGGCATCCATACTAAGGGTAGTCATAGGTCTGCTTTTCAAATGCCCATCCTGATCTTCTGAAGTAAGCATCGCGATTTTAATGGTATTGATCTTCTCTTTCAGATAATCTATGTCTTTTGTTTTTTTATTTTCCGCACTCATGATTTTCGGATTTAAATAGGTTTATTAATTGGCACTGGTTACAATAACCTCATCCACTACTTGAATAATGGCATTGCTTGCTTCCAAATCCGTATAAATGATTTTCGCGTCCCCCACCCTGATCTCGCCATTGGCGTTACTTATTTGAATCGTATTGCCATCCAGCGTTTCCAAGCTTTTTTTGTTGAGCAAATCGGTAGCGGTATACGTATCTTTTACAATAAACTGGGCAAGGTTCTGGTAATAGGTGGAATCGGCGTTACCAGCCTGGTTTCTGAAATTCCGGAAAGCTTCATCTGAAGGCGCGAAAATCGTATACTTTTCTCCTTCCTCTAACAGGCTGTCGATATTGCCGCGCTGGCACAAATTCGCGAATGTAGTAAGCATGTCGTAATTGTCAGAAATATGAGCAACCTCTGGTTTGCCTATGGTTACATCACCGATGGTTTTATCTTGTTCTACCTGTGAAGCCCGGGTAGCACGTTCGCTGCCTTCTGCTTTGTCGGTTGAGTTGGTACAGGCCGTGAAGGCAAAAAAGACAAGTGTAAAAAATGTTAAATAGCTATTTCTGGTTTTCATATACTTATAAGGTTTATTTTGGCTGTAAATGAAATGTCTTTTCCTGAATCCATTATCAGGTATGTAAAAAATGGTTACCCGCATTTCATATGACCAACTATGTTTTAATAGAATATCCTGGATTGATAAAGGCAAAAAATCGTCCATACGCATATAACCTGACCTACATGGCTATTTGGGCATTTTTGAAAGTTTAGGTCGGTAGAAAACTGTAGAAAAAATTCACAATAAGCAGAATTATATAGACACTATAAAAAAAATACGCTGAACGAATTGATAGTCCAGCGCATCCTCTGATCTAAAAATATCGGTATGCAAAACGCTTTAGCTGGAAAGTGTAAACGCGGGAAGTTTCACAATTTCCCCTCCTTTTTTGGCCGATTCGTGTGCCAGAATTCCTACGCAAGTGATATTGGCCGACTGAACGGCATTCGGATACGGATCTTTGCCTTCTAACAGACTTGAAACAAACGCATGCACCAGATGCGGATGCGACCCACCGTGCCCGGCTCCCTGGGTAAAAGACAAGTGCTGGTGTTCGTCTGAATCGTATACGCCTTTGGTAGTAAACCGCTGAATCGGTTCGGGCAAATACCGGGCATAATCTGGGCTTTCCACTTCCTCTGGAATTTCCGGCTCAGGCTTTTTCGCCGTATGTACTACCAATGGATTGCCTTCAATGAGCGGCCACTCTACTGACTTTTTGGAGCCATATACTTCAAAGCTTTCCCTATACTGACGGGCTACATCGAACAGCGACCGGTAGATTTGGGCACTCAGGTCAGAATTTCTGAATTTAATATGTGTGGTTTCTACCGCAAAAGGTGAATTGTAATGCTGGTGCAGTTCCTCACGGATGGTGCCCGAGCCAAAGCAGGAAACGTATTCCGCTTCGCCCCTGGTTAATCCCAATACCGGCCCTACACAATGGGTGGCATAATACATGGGTGGCAAGCCAGGCCAGTAGTTGGGCCATCCGTCCATATCCTGCTGGTGACTGGCTTTCAGGAACTGGATATGGCCCAGCTCACCTTTTTCGTACAATTCTTTCATAAACAGAAATTCCCGGGCATATACCACCGTTTCCATCATCATATAAGTAAGGCCTGTGGATTGGGTGAGTTTAACAATTTCCTCACATTCCTCCACCGTGGTGGCCATGGGTACGGTACAGGCCACATGCTTTCCGGCTTTTAGCGCTTTGATAGATTGTATGGCATGATCGGGAATGGGGGTATTGATGTGTACGGCGTCAATATCCGGATCTTTTAAAAGTTCATCATAATCGGTGAACCGGTTGCCAATGTTAAAAGCATCGCCCACTTCATCCAGTTTGGCTTGGGTACGCTGACAAAGGGCTACCAGTTCCACATTCGGATATTTCTGATAAATGGGAATAAATTCCGCGCCAAAACCTAAACCGATAATGGCTACTCTGATTTTTTTCTCGTTCATAGGGTTTTATTTTAATAGATTTTTTAAAAATGTAAGACCATCCTGGGCAAAACCGTCCTGGCTGGGTACCAGGTGCCGCCAGATGCATACCGCTCCGGCCAGTTCTTTTATTTCCGGCGTAAAACTTTCGATGGATACCACACCCTGGTAGTTCACCGCTTCCATTCCTCTTTTGTATTCGTCCCACCGGGTTTGTCCGGTGCCCGGTGTACCTCGGTAGTTTTCTGACACCTGCACGTGCAACAGTCTGTCACCTACGGTTTTGAAAGCTTTTACGATATCCGGTTCTTCAATATTCATGTGAAACCCATCTAACAGCACCCGTGCCGCCGGGTGGTTAATATCATGGATCAGTCGCATCACGTCTTCGGCTGTATTAATCAGGTCGGTTTCGAATCGGTTCAAAGGTTCCAGCGCGATCTGTAATCCACGGCTTTCAGCTGATTCGCATACTTTCCGTAGATTTTGAACGGCCCGTTCCCACTCTGTTTTCCTTTGTTTTTCGGGCACCATCCGGGCTTTCCCTACAGCGGAATAGGCCGGACCAGCCAGAAATCCCGCTTCCCAGTTGTTGCAAAGTTCAAAGCACTGGTCGATATATTCAAAACAGGTCTGATGCACTGCCGGATCATCATTGGTAAGATCCCGGTTCGGACCGAAAGCTCCACAGACTACGGCTTTCAATCCATGCTGGTCAAGGGCCTCTTTTACTTTTTTTCCATCGATCAGTTCCGGATATTCCACCGGTATTTCCACCACATCATATCCCATTTCCTTTATTTTAGGAAAAAGCTCAACGGTTTTGGTAGTGAAAGGAGAAGTCCACAACCAAGTGGTTACTCCAATTTGGATAGACATAAATTGATTATTTAAAATGATTAAATTGCTGTGCCTGAACCTGTTACTTTCATTACCCCCTGCATAAGCCGCCAATGGCCGGGAAAGGTGCAGATAAAAGGATAATCGCCTGCTTCATCCGGTGCCTGGAAGGTTAGGGTAAACGTCTCACCCGGATTTACCAGGGTAGTGGCATGCAGCACCTGGGGAATTTCAGGTACATAGTTTTTTTCAGCCCCCTTCGGGTCAGCCGCCAGTTTATCAGCGGCGGCACCTACTTCCTGCAAGGTACCCTGTTGCAGAATCAGCAGATTGTGCTGCATAAAATCAGGGTTTTCAAATAAGATCCGCACTGTTTTGCCAGCTTCCACCACAATTTCAGTCAAATCGTATTTCATTTGGTTGGGCACCGTTTTGATGGTAATTACCATAGGCTTTTCTCCTGTAGGTTCAGCCTGGGCAACCGGTACAGGTGTTTCAACCGCTTTCCCGAAATACTGATCCATAAAGGCATCGCCAATGCTGGCCTCAGCCGTAAACAGCGATTGGGAGGCATCGTCGTAGGTTTTGTTGATTTTGTACTTCCAATCCCCGGCCAACGGTATTTTTGAACCGTTTACCTGGATAAACATTTCTTCAGGCTTACCACCAAAACCACCCCAGCCTCTGTTATCTTCCACCTGAATAGCGATGGTATTTTCTCCAACCTGTAACACGCCGGCGGGAATGGTATACACCCGGTCTTTGGAAGGATCGTCTTTGATACCACCTACTTTTTGTCCATTCACCCAGGTTTCATCCGATTCATCTATGCGGCCCAGAGATATTTTCGCTTCTTTACCCGCCATATTGCCCGGCACATTTACCACATTTCTGAATTGCAGTTGTCCATCTATATTCAGTCCCACTCTTTCAAAAAAGTTAGGCAGGCTGATGGTTTTCCAATCCGCATCGGCAAACCCGGTTTTCTCCCAGGTTACCATAGCAGCCAGTTTTGCTCTTTCAATCTCATAGTTTGGATGATCGGACAGGTAAGCGTTCATATAGCCTTCACGGTGGTGGGCGGCAGCGCAATACAGCGCTTTAGATAACCAGTTGTCATTCTGAATGGCTTCATCACTTCCTAAATTGTACAACAGTTCACCCATTTTGGCTGAGGTTTTCATTTCCGACAACGCAAGCAGAGCAGTAAGCCTTGTATGCGGATCGGCATCGTGAATAACATCAGATTGCATCAAGGCCTGATTGGCCCATGCCGTACGGGGTAACACCTGAATGGCAGCCTTTCTGACGCCGGCAGCCGGATGATTTAAAGCTGCCACGGCTACCTGATACGCTTCATTATTGTCACCATCAAACGCGCCTAATCCTTTGATGGTCCACAGCGCGTGAATGGCGGCAGTATTCATCCCCAGTTCATCTTTGGTTTTGGAATTAACCAGGTCATTCAAACTTTCCAGCACATCGTCATTGCCTCTTTCTACCAGCAAACGCTGGGCAGTAGTACGCCAGAACATATTATCATTTTTTAACGCGGCTACCAACCCTTCAGGATCATCCATGCTCAACTGAATGGGTTCATAGGGTTCGGCTTCTTTATACACCACCCGCCAGATACGGCCGTGTGTCTGATCCCGTAAAGGATTCACATAGGCATTGCCCTCACCGTTTTCGGCATTGTAACCACCAAAATCCTCTCGGGGTGTTGGGTTATGCTGCACAATAAAATTATACCAGTCTAAAACCCATACAGCACCATCCGGGCCTACTTTAGCTTCTACTGGCGATACCCATTCGTCGGCACTGGAGAGCAGGTTCCAGCCATCTTTTTCCTTGAAACCGGCGCCATCTTTTTCGATCATCGCCATGTGCAGCAAGTGGCCGGTAGGTTCGCACACCAACGCCATGCTGTTCCAGTATTTTTCAGGATAAGCCCGGGCGGTATAAAAGTTATGGCCCGCGGCAGCCGTAAAACCTCCAAAAACGTCTACCTGACGGACATTAAAGGTGGTAGGATGCATGGCATAATGCCCATCTATTTTCATACTTCCTGTTGCGGGGATACCATCAACGCCATCAAAATAATAATTAGGAATGCCTACATATACGCTGTGGGTATTATTGGCTGTGGAAGCAAACACATCAAAAGTTTCCGTAAAGCCCAGTCCCCAGGTATTGTTGCTGGTTTGGGTAATATATTCAAAATCAGAAACGTCGGGCGTAAAGCGATACACGCCCTGACTGAATTTCATGTCTTTTCCGGCAATGGTACCTTCAAAACCTGAGTAGCCCACTGTGCCCCAGATGTGATTGTCCAAACCATATTTCAGGTTCGACGGACCAGCATGGGTATCATAAACGCCCCAGCCATGTACAATTTCATTTCTTATATCGGCTTTATCGTCGCCATCGGTATCTTTTAAAAACAAAAATTCCGGTGCCTGCGAAACAATTACACCGCCATTGGCAAACACCATGCTGGTAGGAATATTCAGGTTTTCCGCGAAAACGGTAAACTTATCGGCTTTGCCATCGCCGTCGGTATCCTCACAAATTTTAATGCGGTCATCGCCTACGCCATCTTCTTTTCGAACGGTGTTCGGATAATCTACTGTTTCAATCACCCACAAACGTCCCCTTTCGTCCCAGTCCATGGCAATCGGATTAATGACATTGGGTTCAGACGCAAAAAGTTCCAGATCAAATTCAGCCGGCACCTGAATGAGTTTTTTCGATTCTTCCGGCGACAAAGGTTCCTGGTACTTTGGTTTCGGGTCACGCTTTTCGTAATTCGGGATATTAGGTTTATCAGAATAAGCTGGTTTTGGCATGGCCGCCATAAACTCCTGCCATTGAGATCTCACCGGATCGCCCACAGCCCACACAATACCATTTTCTACCAGTTTCTGAAAACCAGGATTATTCCAGGTGCGTTCGTCATGCCCATAGGCCGTATAAAAAACCCGGCCTTTGCCATAATTTTTTACCCAGGTCCAGGGCTCATGATGATCGCCTTCCACCCTTTCCATCAGGATGGTAATATCATCGGCGATTTTATCGTGCACATAGGTTTCGTCCCAGGTAGAGAACTCTTTTACACCCTCCATCACCGGGTGAGCCGCATCCGTTATTTTGGCTACAAAAGTGGCGGTGTCGTGGCGGAGAAACTGACCGCCTACCATGTCTACATATTCGGGAGAATCGCGGAAACAAAAGCTGGCGGCATGCAACGGAATAAAACCATTACCCGCTTCTACAAAATCCAGCAATGCTTTTTCCTGACCAGGGGTAATTTCGTCGTGATTGGCATAAATTACCAGGCCGTCATATTTACTGAGATTCTCTTCATTCAAATCATTTGGATCGGCGGTATAGGTAAATTCTATGCCTTGTTTGGAAAGCGCCGCAGCCAGAATGGGCATATACGCGGCAGCATTATGGTGTTCGCTGTTGTGACCAAGAAAAAGAATTTCTATTTTTCGTGGGCCATCCATTTTCATACTTTTCTTGTTGGTATGGCAGCCCGCGATCAAAAATAAGGTTAAGACGAGGGAGGTAGTTACATAAACTTTCCTATACATAATTTTAGTTATTAGGGTTAGTTAATTTTCGCAATCAAACCTGTGGTTCTCCTGATTAAAAATTCCAGGAACATGGTTGCGGCAAAGTCTTGCTGCTGAATGCAGGAACTAAGGTAAACAATTTTTGCAGTTATCGCTTTCAGTATATTATCAAAAACTAACTGTATATTACCTTAAATTTCAATAAATAAAAAAATTAGAGATAATTTACCGCTGAAATGAGAAAAGCTATCAAAAAATCGCCCATACCGACTTCCCATGCTTTTGTGGTAAAAACCCTGCACGACCAGCATTTTGATCCTAACTGGCACTTCCACCCAGAGTATCAGTTGTTTTTTGTATTGAAAGGTGCCGGTACCCGATTTGTTGGCGATCATATCCAACCCTTCCGGGAAGGCAACCTGGTATTTACCGGGCCCAATCTGCCCCATTTGTGGCGGAACGATGACATCTATTTTCAGGGACACAGCCATCTGGAAACGGAGGGGATTGTAATATATTTCCATGATAACTTTTTGTCAGACTTCTTTCTTGACAAAGAAGAAATGACCAGTATCAAACAATTATTTATACAGGCAAAGCGTGGATTGGACATTTATGGCGCTACCAACCGTAAAATTTCTAAAATGATGAAGGAATTAACGCGCCTCCATGCTTTTGAAGGCGTGATACAGTTGCTCCAAATTTTACATTTGCTGTCTGTTTCCAAAGAATTTCATTTAATTGCCAGCCCGGGTTATAACAATTCATTCAAAGAATCGGAAACGGAAAGAATTTCGGAAGTACATGCGTATGTAATGAAAAATTTCCGGAATAAAATTAGTCTGGAAGCCGTAGCTTCTATCGCCAATATGACACCCACTTCGTTCAGCCGCTTTTTTAAAAGCCGGGCCAATAAAACTTTTTTTAGTTTCCTGAGTGAAATCAGAATTGGCTATGCCTGCAAGCAATTGATAGACGAAAATAAAAATGTAGCCGAAGCCTGTTATGACAGTGGCTTTGCTACCATTTCCAATTTCAATAAACAATTCAAGGAAATTACCGGCAAATCGCCCCTGGAATATAAAAAGGAATATAGAATGATTATGTATGGGTAGGTTTATAATTCATGAACAAAAAAACCAGCCTATCTTGAGGATAATTTCTTTAAAAAATTTAATTTACCTCAATCAGGGGCAAAGCGGACATGAACTACTGATGATTTAATTAGTAAACTTGAAAAATTAGCTAAATTAAAGGAAAAGGCTTCCTAACGGAAGAAGAATTTATACAACATAAAAAGAAAATATTAGAGCGATAAAAACCCAATAGCTTCTGCTTCATGATGGCTATTTATAAAGCCTTTAGTTTAGGCCGGACTTTTTAAGCGTTTTTCTATAATTAGCCAGCGGCCATGGAATAATAGACATGAGCGGGACACCTTATCCTGTCGCGTATCTTTTTCAATCGGATCGCCGAAGCGAATGAAGCCTAACACGGCTGGTTGTTAAAATTCATTCCTAAATTTTCAATATTCAATGCTCAATTCCATAAACATGGTTTAGTGGATTGTTGAGCATTGAACTTAGTACGACTTAATAAGATTCAACAACATTGAGTATTAAATATGGCGTTATGATTTCTATTACACAACCAATATCAGCGGTAACAGCATCTTTCTACAGGAAAATATACAATAAAACAGCTATTCCAGAAAACTTATGACACATGATAAGGCGGAACGCTCACGCCAAATGATTTTTCTGTGAATTGTGGGCATGGTTAGTAATGGCATACCACCCGCAAGATTCCGAGGCTTTTTTGGAGAATGGGTGATCATCCTAATGCAATGTATTTACGTTAAATTACATAATAAAAAAACCGGAATACAGTTTCGTTTGTTAATGAATTTGTGATCAGAAACTTATGACCAGCGCGCCATCAGCCCATACTTTTGTCCTTACCTGGTTTTTCCAACAACCGGCATTGACCATTCCCGGACTCCTCAAGTACAGGCAGCTTCCCCGTTTGCGAGTAGCTGCTACTGAGGCACGTGCCGGTAATTTTATAATCATTATCTGGGCTGAACCGGAGAGAATTTTATGAAAACAAACAAACTCCCTAGGTTCTCTGCACAAGCATGATAAAATTTGGACCCATGAGAAAATTTTTTAAATGGTTAGGGTATTCACTGCTTGTTTTTATGTCCTTTGTGATATTGGTGCTGGCACTGGCCTATTATAACCGCGACCTGATATTTGAGAAAACAAGCCAGGCATTGAACAAAAGTTTCAATGGAAAACTGATGATAGAGAAATATAATTTCTCTATCATCCGTCAGTTCCCTAAAATTACGATATCGCTGGAAAACGTTCAACTACAGGACTCCCTTACGGCCACCGATATTTTTTCGGCCCGGAAAGTTGATTTACATTTTGGGTTTTATCCATTGCTGCAACGCAAGGTAGAAATCAGTTCACTTACCATAGACCAGGCCCAGGTGTATTTGTATCGTTCCCCGGAAGGATTACGCAATTTTGATAATTATAAAAATATTACAGATACCACTGCCCGGGAAGAAGGTTCCACCTTTGACCTGGATCTGCATGAATTTGATTTGCGGGAGGTGAAATTAATTTACGCGGATTCGCTCATAAATAAATCGTATCGGTTTGAGTTCGTGAAAACCCATCATACCCTGCATGCCGATTCGGCTTTTTATAATATGCGGATTACGGGCGATATGCACTTTGATGAGATTATTTTTAATCCTAAAGCAGGTGGGTTTGTGGTAAACCAGGATGCCAAAGTAGATTTGCGACTATTGGCATATCCCGATGCCAAACAAATTACCGTATTACCTTCTTCCCTGATATTTAATAAGCAGAAAATCCAGATAGAGGGAGAATTTGGTTGGGAAAAGAATGGAAACTACGCACTCAATTTCTTGACAGAACAAATATACCTGAAAGATGGAAAAGCTTTGGTAAACAGTAAACTGAATACCATTTTTAATAAATATTCCATTAATAAACCACTGGATGTAAGCGTAGCGTTAAAAGGAAAAACCACGCCGGGTTACCAGCCCGATATCGTTGTTCAGTTTGGTACGGAAAGGGCCAAATTCGGATATGGTAAAATTGTGCTGAACGACCTTAGTTTTTCAGGCACCTTTACGCAACCTGCCGATACTTCCCGTGCCGCCAGTTTCGCGCGGTCGCAAATCGACATCGCTTCTTTTGTAGGCGAAATAGAAGATATTCCTTTCCGTGGGAATGTTATTTTTACCCATCTGAATAATCCGGAAATGAACCTGACCATGGCCTCTGAGATTAACTACAAACGGTTAATAAACATGATTGACACCACCCGGTTTGTACCCAAAAGCGGCACCTTTTCCACTTCCATTCATTACGAAGGTAAGCTGGACGAATACCTGGACAGTACCCGTACCCGGTACGAAGGCAAATTACAGGGTAAAATTACCGCGTCTAACGGTGCCCTGTTTTACAAACCCAAAAAGTTCAACTTCGACAAAGTTAACGCGATGTTCGAATTCAATGAAAAGCAATTTACCATCAAACACCTAGCCTTCCACCTCAACGACAGTCCGGTGCGAATACAGGGCACGGTCAAAAATTTTATTCCTTTTTTCATTAAACCCAGCGACAAAGGCTATGTGAACCTGGATGTTACCTCTCCGCGTCTGGATCTTACTACTCTGTTTGCTGAAAGAAATAAGCAAAATCTGTCGAAAAAACAGACTGATCAGCAGCGGAAAAAGATGACGGATATGATTGACCTGGTTTACCAGAAACTGGAGTTTGATGTAGGTGTGAAAGCCAAAGAACTGGCTTTTCGCGAGTTTAAAGCAAAAAATATCAGCGGCACTGTAAAACTATCGCAGGATAAAATTGAATCGAAAGAGATTCGGATGGACGTAGCCGATGGCACTACCAGCCTGGGCTTTTCTCTTTCTGAACTGGAAAAAAGTCAAAGCCCGCTGGTGCTTACCTCGGAGGTTACCGATGCCAATATCAAACAGTTTTTTCTGTATTTTGATAACTTCAACCAGAATACACTGCTGGCTGATAATCTGGAAGGGACCATATCGGCAAAGGTAAAATTTGAAGCACTGGTTGATGAAGACTATTCGGTGGTTGCCCCTTCTATGAAAGGAAGTATCGATTCTAAAATAAAAAACGGGGCATTGAAAAATTTTGAACCTTTAGAAGATGTCAGTATTTTCCTGTTCCGGAAAAGAGATTTTACCGATATTCAGTTTGCTGAAATCAACAGCAGCTTTACCATCGATGGCACGGCCCTGGACATCAGCCGAATGGAAATACAGTCCAGCGTGTTAACCCTATTTGTAAAAGGCAGGTATTCGTTTACCGATACCACCAACCTGAGTGTACAACTGCCATTGAGCAACCTGAAAAAGCGCGACAAAAATTATGAGCCCAAAAATATCGGTACCGAAGCGGATGCGGGAATGAGTGTTTTCCTGCATGTGTACCGCTATGATGATATCGACAGTAAGATTAATATTGATTATGACCTTTTTAGGAAATGGGCAAAAAAAATAGAAGGACAGTAACAGGGCGCATCTATCTTTAAATTTAACCAGAAGATTATGCATATGTTAAACAACGACCAAATTTTGAAGTTCATCACACTGGGATTTGTCCGAATCGATAGTGCCTTTTCTAACAATCTGGCTTCGGCAGGCCGGAGAACCCTGTGGCAGGATACCGGTTGCCAGCCCGATGACCCTGCCACCTGGAAGCAGCCGGTGATCAGACTGGGCGAATACGCGCAAACTCCTTTTCGGGAAGCGGCCAACACGCCGGTTTTGCATGCCGCGTTCAACAGCCTGGTGGGTACAGGGCACTGGCAGCCCCGATACAGCCTGGGTACTTTTCCCATTCGTTTCCCCAGCCAGGAAGATCCTGGTGACACCGGATGGCATGTGGATGCCGGTTTTCCGGGTAATGATCCCTCCGATTTCTTTTCGTGGCGGGTGAACATCTATTCCAAAGGCAGGGCCTTATTAATGCTGTTTCTTTTTTCTGATGTGGGCGAGCAAGATGCGCCTACCCGCATCCGCATCGGTTCCCATCTGGATGTCGCCCGGTTACTGGCTCCGGCCGGAGAAGCCGGATTGGATTTCATGGAACTGGCCCGAAAGTTAGACACTACCAAAAATTGTGAAGAAACACTTGCTACCGGTGCGGCAGGAACGGTATACCTGTGCCATCCTTTTCTGGTACATGCCGCGCAACCGCATCATGGGCTTCAGCCCCGGTTTATGGCACAACCACCCCTGTTGCCTTCGCGAAATTTTCTCCTGCATCGGAAAGATGGAAAATATTGTCCGGTGGAAATGGCCATTCGGTTGGCAATGGGCATCGAAACAGCTATTCCTTAGCGTAGGAACGCATCAAATCTTTTCTGCTTTTCAAAACAGTCAGTGCGAACATTTTTCTTTTGAGGGCACATACCCTTCTGAAGCTAATGAAGATTACCGGTCGTTGTATGTGGAAGCAGTGAAATAGAATTTTATAAAAATTTCTATTGAATTTTTGTTACTTCTTGATAAACGAGCAGTTATCCCCTGAAATAACTGTCTTCCCATGCTCAAGAACTATTTCCTCGTCACCATCCGCAACCTACTCAAAAATCGGGTTTACTCTTTTATTAATATCACCGGATTATCCATTGGGATTGCCTGCAGCATCCTGATTTTGCTTTGGGTATTCGACGAACTGTCATTCGATAAATTTCATAGTAAAGCCAACCGGCTGTACCAGGTCTGGATTAATGCTGAGTTTGATGGTAAAATTAATTCCTGGACCTCAGTGCCCTTGCCCACTTATGAGGCTATGAAAACTGCTGATACCCACATCAAAAATTCGGTGGTGGCCGATTGGGGTGGCGACCATCTGCTAACCGTAAATGAAAATCCGATTATTAAAAAGGGGTATTATGTAAGCGAAGAATTTCTGGAAATGTTTGATTTTCCTTTGTCGCGGGGAAATCCTGAAACAGTGCTGGACGACCCAACCTCTATTGTAATTTCAGAGGCAACGGCCAGGGCGTTGTTTGGCAATGAAGATCCCATCAACCAGGTTATCCGGGTAGATGATGCCAGCGATTTAAAAGTTACGGGGGTACTGCGCGATGTTCCTAAAAACTCTTCCTTTGAATTTGATTATTTGCTTCCCTGGAAATTCAGGGAAAACAGCAGTTCGTGGGTACGGGAAAACAAAGAAAACTGGGGAAACTATTCCTTCCAGGTTTTTATTGAACTCAGCGACGGAAAAGATGAAATACCGGTTGAAAACAGCATTAAAAATATGCTTGCCGAGCATGGAGAAGACGACATCAAATCTGAATTTTTTCTGTACCCGCTGTTGCGCTGGCGGCTCCACTCTAATTTTGAAAATGGGGTGGAAACCGGCGGTATGCACGATTATGTGCAATTGTTTTCCATAATTGCGATCTTCATCCTCATCATTGCCTGCATCAATTTTATGAACCTGGCTACCGCCCGGTCGGAACGCAGGGCCAAGGAAGTAGGCATTCGAAAAAGTGTAGGCTCTAACCGGTACGAACTGGTGTTGCGGTTCATGGGCGAATCTATCTTTATTTCCCTGATCGCCTTCCTTTTTGCCATTATTATGGCGCAATTGCTGCTGCCATTATATAACGATCTGGTAGATAAAGAATTAACCATCGACTATGCCTCGAAATGGTTCTGGCTGTTGTCTCCGGGTATCATTCTGCTCACTGGCATTATTTCGGGCAGTTACCCCGCATTTTATCTGTCATCGTTCCAGCCGGTAAAAGTTTTGAAGGGGAAAATACAGGTTGGCAAAGGAGCCACCACGCCCCGCAAAGTACTGGTAACGCTACAATTTGGTTTTTCTATTTTGCTCATTATCGGTACCATTGTAATTTACAAACAGATACAACTGGTAAAAGGCAGGCAGCTTGGCTACGACCAGGAAAACCTGATCACCATAGATTACAATGATGAAATTGGGAAGAACTACGATCCGCTGAAACTGGAACTGCTGGGCACAGGTGTGGTAGAAGCGGTTACCATTTCCAATAGTGCCATTACCGATATCAATTCGAATAATTTTGTAGGCTGGCCGGGAAAACCCGAAGACCAGCGTGTACTATTTACCACCATTGCCACCGAATACGATTATACCAAAACTATGGGCATCAAGGTATTGGATGGACGCGATTTCTCTAAAGATTTTGTTACCGATACGGCTGCCATTATTATTAACCGGGCCGCCCTGAATGTAATGGGACTGAAAGAACCCATTGGCACCCAGTTAGACTTATGGGGCGGCAAGCGCACGCTGATTGGAGTGGTAGATGATGTAATGATGGGCTCACCCTTTCAGGCTGTAAAACCCATGTTCATGATTCTGGACAGAGACTGGGCCAGTTCGGTTACCGTGCGTTTGAAGAAAACCAATGACCTGAAAGCTTCGCTAAATGCTGTAAAAACGGTTTTTGAGAAATACAATGCGGCCTATCCGTTTGAATATACCTTTGTGGATGAGGAATTTCAGAAGAAATTCACTACCATTAATATGACCAGTCAGCTGGCCAATTTGTTTGCTACTTTAACCATTATTATTACAGGATTGGGGTTATTTGGACTAGCCTCGTATATGGCTGAAAAGCGGACAAAGGAAATTGGCATACGAAAGGTGCTGGGAGCCTCGGTATTCAACATTGTGGCGCTGATGTCGAAAGACTTTTCAAGGTTGGTGATAGTGGCTTTTATAATTGCCACCCCTGTAGGCTGGTGGCTGCTGAATCTGTACCTGGAGCGATACCCGATCCGTACGCAGCTACAGTGGTGGATTTTTCCCCTTACCGGATTCATCGCGCTGGTATTCGCGCTGGTGGTGGTGGCGACGCAATCGCTACGGGCCGCCCATGCCAATCCGGTGAATTCACTGAGAAGTGAATAATTTTTTAAGTAACAAGGTTTCGTATGGCTATGATGAGAAGAAGTTAGCATACACTTCAGGCAACGGGCCATAACCACGCCAGTGTTTAAATTTATTATTTGTGAAGAAAGGTCCAGGTATCGCTAAGCTTTCATTATGGCAAAACCCTATTCCTTTATTGGGGTTGTTTGAGCATCTATAATTTCCCTTTCTAACCCGGTAACCATTCCTTCCCTTTAATTTTTTACAACCAGCAGGTCTGGGGTCACCAACAAGTTGTTGAATAGCTTCAATAACTGGCTTAGCTATATTATCGGTGAGTTTATCAAGTTGCTTTTGTGCAGTTTTAGAAATAGCGATTGCGTATTCAGCCATTTTTCTTTTGTTTGCGCTTTTGAAGATATTCGTTGAATGGAATAGCTTCCTCGCTTCTAGCTTTCACCTCATCATAAAGTTTGATATCTTCAATTTCTTCCAAAGCATCAAGTATTTTTTGGTAATCTTTTATTGGTAATATCACGGCTACCTTATTGCCCTGATCATCTGTCACAAATTGTTTTTTCATAATTACATAACTTTTTCTATGCCACTTTTAATTAGATATGTTGCTAACTTTTCTATTTCGTTGTTGTTCTACAAGATAGTTAATCTTTATCCTTTTAACGAAAAAACCTAATAAACAGATATAAACCAATCAATCACCGGGTTGAATTAATTTTTTGATAAGCTATATTTGTATCTAATAATTACAGATAAAAGAACTGAAATAAATTATTCTAGAATATCTACAACTTTCAATGAAGTACACGCTACAAAACGAACAACTTACGGTTCAATTCACCGACCAAGGCGCTGAGCTTACCAGTGTTAAAGACAATAAAACCGGGCAGGAATTCATATGGCCGGCCAAACCGGAGGTATGGGCCCGGCATGCGCCTATCCTGTTCCCTATCGTAGGGAAGCTTAATAACAACCGGTTTTATTTTGATGGCGAAGCCTATTCCCTGCCCCAGCATGGTTTTGCCCGGGATATGGAATTTGTGTGTACGCATCAAACGAAAAACACTATTGAGTTTGAGCTTACAGACAATAAAATTACCCTCAAAAAATACCCGTTTAAGTTTGTGCTTACCGTTCATTACCAGCTTACCGGACGGCTGCTGGAAGTATTTTATGAGGTGCGGAACACCAATCCGCAACCGCTACCCTTCTCCATCGGGGCACATCCTGGATTTTATTGCTCACAGCAAATCAATGGACAAAAGCAGGCCTACAAACTGGAATTCGAATTACCTGAAACACTGAAGCGGTATCTGATTGCCGACGGATTGCAATCGGGTAAAACCAGCCCCCTGATGGATAAGCAGGACACCTTGTTACTTACTGCCGACCTGTTTAAAGAAGATGCCCTGGTTTTAAAGAATCTGGAATCACAATGGATCCGGATTGTGAATAGCGTTACCGGTAAAAATCTGGTAACGGTACATTATTTTGATTTCCCGTATATGGGCATCTGGCAAAAACCCGGTGCCGATTTCTATTGCATTGAACCCTGGTTCGGCATTGCCGATGAGGTCGGATTTGATGGCGATATTATGGATAAGGAAGGCATTCAGGTTTTACCACCCAAGAAAACCTTCCATGCCGACTACACGCTGGAATTTCATTAGAAATTAATCAGGATGAATATGGCTACTTTTCTGCGGTACATTAAATTAGGAAATATAAGTTCCGAGGCCAATCAGCAGTGTTGAAAACAGAATAATAACCAATCCGGTGATAATCAGTTTCATGGTTTTGGTGCTGGAACCTTTCCATTCGTTGAAATACAATCCCCAGAGGTTACTGAACAAAATAATGAAGGCCATGTGCAGGGTCCAACTGGCAAAATCATAAGCACCCATTTTAGAGGAACCCATGCCATAAAAGAAAAATTGCAGGTACCAGATTACGCCAGCCAATGACGAAAAAAAGTAATTTCGCACCAGCTTTGCCTGGCGGTTGCCATAATCGGTGTACGTTTTATTTCTTACATTCAGGATCACGCACCAGATGAAGTTAGTGGTAAAACCACCGGCCAGCACCACAATCAGTACCGCATTGTTCTGCCACAACGGCGAGGCCCCCATTTCTATCGCCCGGCTGGCGATGGGTTTGCCGGCTGCCAGCGCAAAGGCCATGCAGGCGCTTAAAAATCCGGAAGTCAGGGCTACGCCCAATCCTTTTTTCAGGTCAAACTCTTTAATAACCGAAGTCTTCGCTTCTTCCGGCAACTCTTTTTCTTTCTGGATGCCCGCCCAGCCACATATGGCAATGCCTGCCAGACACACGAGCACACCTGACAAAATTATCAATCCAGAAGTCTCAGCGAGTAATTCACCGAAAGTGCCTGCCACCAGTGGCGGAATTATGGTACCGAAAGCCGCACTACAACCCAGGGCAATGGCATACCCCAGCGACATACCCAGGTACCGCATGGATAAGCCGAACGTTAAGCCGCCAATGCCCCACAACATTCCCAGCAAAAAGCTCCAGCGCAGGCTGAATGCAGGAGCCGTTTGCAGGACTTCCCACACATCGGGTACGGTAAAGAAAGCCATTAGCGAGGGCGTAATCAGCCAGGCAGCAATGCCCGAGATGAGCCAGTAGCTTTCCCATGCCCATTGTTTTACTTTTTTGAAGGGAATATAAAAACTGGCGGCAGCATAACCACCGATGGCATGAAGGATTACGCCCAGAAATGGCCCCATGAATTAATGATAATGTGTGTATGGTTGTACTTTGATTTCAAATAGATTTAACAGATCTGTACCACTTCCATATTAAGCAAGGCACCCAGTTTATGGATTTTTGAGGCGATATGGCCGATACCTACGGCACAATGGTGGGCAGGCCCCTGTTGGTTCCAGTTATTCACAAATTGCCGGATACCGATAGAAAAACGATACCGGCTGTTGGTATTCCCGATTTCCAGAATAGGGCCGGCTACCGATTCGCCTTGGGCTACCAGTAACATCAGTTTTCCTGCCATGGTTTGCACCACCGACAGCAGGGTGACCGGGCCATGTTTTACCGACATTTCCACCGACAGGCCCTTCCCTACTTTTCCGTGATACACATACAAGGGTCGTACCTTTGTTTTTCCCTCCGCTATGGCGATATGCCCCGGGCCATCGTGGCCCATCAGCACTACATCATCGTTAAAATCCATGGCGTAATATTCGGTAAAAGAACCGCCTACCCCAAATGTATCCATAATTTTCATGGCCTGGGCATTTTTAATTTCATATTCACCGGCAACCGGTATACCCCTGCCGGTTAATAAAGAATTACCCAGAATAATAGCGCTAATAGTTTCTTCATTTTCCTGATTGCCGGTGCCCATATAATAATACGCCAGGGAACCAAGATCATGTTTTTCAACCAGTTGATCCAGCGCCAGGGAAGTAGCAGCGGCTTTTTGTAAGGCTTCTACCGAACAATCGGATTGTACGTCGAATGCTTCGTAAAAAAATTCAATCCTTTGTTTTATTTCAGAAGTAGCAATAGTTTTTCGTAAGGCCGTAAGTTCATCCACTTCCAGCATTTCCATATGTCCGCCAAAAAAGGCGCATTGCTGGGTCAGGTCAGAATAAATATCCAGCATCCCACCATAATAATGCCCCATACACCCTAAACGATTATGAAACATAACGTGGGCCACCCGAGCCGCTTCAATCCACTCTCCTACTTCGTCCCACAGGACAGGATCGTTGTGTAGCATACCGGTTATCTGAAAAAACCGGATACCCGCCCGATTAAACACATTCGCTATTTCTGGCACCGGACAGGCGGCACAATGCGCCAGCCATTCGCCCGTCATTTTAGTGCGATCGTTTAATTGATTGAAATGCTGGTAATCAATAGCCGCTTCCGGCGCGATATTCAAAATAATTACCGGAACCCCGGCCCTTTTGATTACCGGTAATACGGTAGAAGAAAGCGCATAGGTGGTAACATGAAGAAAAATTAAATCTACGTCAGCCTGCCGGAACTCATGCCCTGCCTCCAATGCTTTTTCCGGCGAATCGATCATCCCCAGATTCACAATTTCGGCCTCGTAAGTTTGCATTTTCTTTTCAACCTCAGCCATGTATCCCTGCAGCCTGGCTAGCAACCCGTCGAACTGGTCCCAGTAGGCTGATAACCCAATCCCAAACAAACCGACCTTAAGCTTTCTTTGCTTTTTCATAAAATGACCTGATATATTTTCAATCGAATTAATTGTTTTATAAATAAAAATTTAAAATTTTAAAGTTTCAATAAACAAAT
>JBGTIS010000136.1:0-15567 GCA_041745535.1 Cyclobacteriaceae bacterium
GTATCACCCTGTCCCCAGGGCATATTGTCTCCTTCATTTTTCTTTCGATCTTTCAAATGCAGGCTGAGAATGCGGTCGTGGTGCTCTTTCATAAAAGGAATGGGCGACTCATTGGTACCTGCCACATAATGCCCAACATCTAAGTTAATGGCGTTGGAGTTTGCATACGAAAGGGGTTTATCCCAGCTGTGGTAATCCACTTCAGTATGATTGTGGTAACCTACCAATGTTTTGTGCCGATCGGCAAAAGGTGCCACTTTTTTGGCGCCTTCATCGGACCGCTCCAGGGTAATGCCTTTGGCGCCCATCAGGTCGGCTACTTTAAAGCAGTAATTGATTTCCGCATCGCTCATCCGGTCTAACGGGAACTTCACAATTTCAACAGAAACCCCTTCATCAGCAAACTTTTTACCCAGTATTTTAAACTTACCCATAGGAGCCGACAATCGCCATTTGCTAATTTCTTCGGTGCGGGCCTGCCGCGCGTCTTTTTCTTCCTGGGTCAGTTCGCCACTTTTCCAGGGTATCGGTTCAGGTGCGCCAGCGAATTGCTCAATTGGGTCGCCCATCAGTTCTACTGCACTGAGTCCGGCTTCTAGCAGGTAATTGAGAATATCGTCGGCGGTGCCGGGCATGCCGCGAAAACTATAGGAGATGGCCCCGATCCGCACGCCGTTGAAATTAGAGTCGGGTTTACGCAAACGAAAAAATCTGGAACTATTTAGCACGGAACCTGGCAGAAACAGGGCACTGGTACCCAGTCCGGCACGGGAAATAAACTGACGTCTTTTCATTGGGGTATGGGGTTGTATATAATTTGGTTAAAGAAATTTAATTAAATCAGGCTATTGATAATCTGTATTGGATAAACATAATTATAAATATAGCAGACTTACTGTTTTTTTCGCGATTTACAATCAAGTTTCTGCTGAAATGCATATAGAAATAATTTTGCGTCCACACCATGCTCAAATTTCGGCATAGCAAACTGAAAGGCCGGTTATCATTTAGCCTTCTCCTCAGGCTCAAGAATTGCTAGGGCGTGTTGACATTCAGGCTAACCAGGGATTTTGAGAACGATTTTCGTCTGATTAAGGCACTTGAGAAGTGCGATGCAGCGCATCGGACGCCGAAAGTGACGCCGGGCCGCGTAGGCTAAGCAGGCGGAAAGCGGTCCAAAATCACCGTTCCAGTTTGATTGTCAACACGCCCTAAACAGAATAAGCCTTCCGCAAAGAACCTGAGACAAATATATTTTTATTCCGACCAACCCTTTCAGTTTTTTGAACGTGCTGGTTACAATACCTCACAAAAAATTTGACAATGTGAAAAATCGCATCCTACTGTTTGTCACGATACTGATTAGTAGCCAGGCCTTTTCCCAGGCTCGTTTTACCCTCAGTGGCACCGTTACTGACCTTGAAAGCGGCGAAGTGCTGATTGGCGCCACCCTGTTTGCCAAAGCTGCCAATGCCGGAGCGGTAACCAATAATTACGGTTTCTTTTCCCTTACCCTGCCGCGTACTGATAGCCTGATGGTGGTGATCAGCTACATTGGCTTTGAGCCACAGGTAAAGAAGATCGTACTGGATCAGAATATCAAGCTGAATATACAATTAAATCCGGGAGAGCTATCGCTGGATGAAGTGGTTATCAGCGCCTCCCCTCAGAATGAAAACGTGGAGCAGGTACAGATGTCTGTGACCGATATTCCCATCAAAAGAATTTCAGAAGTGCCGGTGATCCTGGGCGAAACGGATGTGCTGAAGGTGGTGCAACTGCTGCCCGGGGTGCAATCGGGCAATGAGGGCACTACCGGTTTTTATGTAAGAGGCGGGAACGCGGACCAAAACCTGGTGCAACTGGATGAGGCCACGGTGTACAACCCCAATCACTTACTCGGCCTCTTTAGCACTTTCAATTCACGTGCACTAAATAGCGTTACCCTCATTAAAGGAGGTTTTCCGGCGCAGCACGGCGGGCGCCTTTCTTCTATTCTGGATCTGACCATGAAAGAAGGAAACAACCGGCAGTTTCACGCCGATGGAGGCATTGGGTATGTTACCTCTACCCTTACCCTGGAAGGTCCAATAAAAAAAGAAAAAGGGTCATTTATTGTATCGGGAAGGAGAACTTATATTGATCTGGTAATCAAACCTTTTTTGCCCAAAGGAAACCATTCAAATTATAATTTCTATGACCTGAACGCGAAAATGAACTGGAAATTCTCTGACAAAGACCGCGTGTTTCTGAGTGGTTTTATGGGCAGGGATAAAGCAGAGTACAAAGCCGCGCAGGGCATTAATTATCTGATCGGTTTTGGTAACACCACAGGCACATTGCGCTGGAACCATGTTTTTGGTCCCCGTTTGTTTGTGAATACCTCTTTGATCTACAACAGCTATGACCAGGACGTCTCCGCAATTCAGGATAACTTCTTTTCCCAAGCCATTACCGGTATCGATGACATTAACGGAAAAATTGAGTTTCAGTATTTTCCTAATCCTAGTCATGCCATCAGGTTCGGATCTCACTACATCAATCATAAATTTGTTTCCGGTGGTAAATCCGAATCGAAAGTAGCAGAAGGACAGAACATTAAAATCAGTAACATCCCACAAAAAACCTTTGACGAGTTTGCCTTTTACTTTAACGATGAAATCAAGCTCAGTGACAAATTGTCTTCCAGTCTGGGCATCAGGTTTCCCGGATATGTGGCCAATACCGTAAGTTATTTCAGAATCGAGCCCCGGGCATCTGTTAAACTTACAACCGGAAAAACTTCTTCCCTTAAAGCCGCATATACCATTATGAACCAGTTTATGCACCTGGTTCCAAGCTCAACGGCTACCATACCCACGGATGTTTGGGTGCCTTCCACAGCAAAGACCAAGCCGCAGACATCCCAGCAGTACGCATTGGGGTATTTCAGGAATTTTAACGACAACAGCATAGAAACCAGCCTGGAAGTGTATTACAAAGACATGCGAAACCAGGTTTTATTTCCTGAAGGAAACCAGTTGATAGAAAACTTCGCCGTGGATACTGCCCTGGTGTATGGAAAAGGTTGGAGCTATGGCGCTGAGCTTTATGTTAAAAAGACTTCCGGCAGGGTCACAGGCTGGCTGGCTTACACACTTTCATGGACTTTTCAGCAGTTCGATGACCTCAATTTTGGAAACAAATTTCCTTTCCGGTATGACAGGCGTCATGTGTTATCTGTGGTAGGCGCATATCATCTGAATGAAAGATGGACCTTTTCAGGCGCTTTTGTATACAATACCGGAAGCGCGTATACCGTACCTGTAGGAAGGTTCCCCGCGTTCTATGGTCCCTCTTTGTTTGAGGGAAATTATTTTGTGTACGAAGGACGTAACAATGCAAGAATGCCTGCTTACCACCGCCTCGATCTTTCCGTGAGCCGAAAAAATAAGAAAATAGTTTTCGGAAGAGAATTTGAATCGGAATGGATACTGGGCATTTACAATGTTTATAGCAGGCTAAACCCTTACTTTATTTATCTGAAGGTAGATCCCGCTTCAGACAAGCCCGTTGGTAAACAGGTTTCGTTATTGCCTATTATCCCGAGCATCTCTTACAATTTTAAATTCTGATCGTTATGAAGTTTATTTTAAAATTGTGGTCCATTGGTTTTGTTTTTTTCTGCTATGCCTGTGAAAAAGATGTGTCTATTACCCCCACCTCAGATTTTAATGGAACGGTCTACATTGAAGGTTTGCTGAGTCCCGGGGAAAGCCCCAGTATTTTTGTAAGCAGCAGTGTGCCTTTTATGGATAAAAAAGTGAAGCCACAGGAGGTTTTCGCCCGAGGTGCCGCTGTAAGCATTACCAACAGGGGTGCTGCGGAGATGTTGGTAGCCGATTCTGTTTTTGATAAATTCCGGTGCCGGTGGGTGCCCTTTTATCAAGGCAATAGAATTGCTGAATTTGGTGAACGGTATGACCTTACTGTGGTATATGCGGGCAAAACCTATACGGCAAGTACTACCATTTCTCAGCCAAAACCGGTTATCAATGAAATCTCTTATGTAGGAGAATTTTTTGATGTGTATGGTGGGCACGACGGCGTAAAGGTAATCATGACCGATGCGCCGGGTCCCGGAGATCATTATAGGTTTCAGATGAACAGGAAAATTGATCGTACGGTAGCACATGCCCATGTGTTGGATGTGATTACTGAAAATTGTACCGGCACTGATGAGTTCTGGACTTATGATATTGGCAGAACGGTTTTCAGCGATGAAGGTAATGATGGCGGAAGGCTGGACTTTCTTGCCGAAGTATCCTTCGAATACAGCGAAGGCGATTCTGCCTGGGTGCACATCCAGTCGCTGGATAAAGCCTCGGCCAAATTCTATCAGGACCTGGATGACCAGCTCATTTCTATTCTCAATCCTTTTGTAGAGCCGGTGTTTTTAAAAAGCAGCATAGAGGGAGGTGCAGTAGGTGTGTTCGGGTCAATGGTATTATCAGATTCGGTTTTATTTATTTATCCCACCGATAATCCTTGAACTTAATCCAAAATTTTCATCTGTCAGCAATTTTAAAAGTAGCTGTTAGTTAAGATTCCAAAGTTAAAATGACTGCACATCGAAGACAAGCAACTATATAACCTGCTGGATTCCTGCCTTAAAGGAGTCAGAAATAGCCAGGACCGACTATACATGGAATACTTCGCCTATGCCATGGGCGTATGCCTGCGGTATTCCCGCACCAGGGAAGAAGCCATAGAAATAGTAAACGATGGTTTCGTGAAAATTTTTACCAAACCGCATAAATATACCAAAGGACTGTCATTTAAAGGTTGGCTCAGAAGAGTGATGATTAACGCTGCCATTGACTATTACCGCCGCCACGAAAAGCATTACAATAGTCTGGACATTTCCTATGCGCAGTATGAACCATCAACAGAAACCATACTCGACCAGATTTCTGAAGCGGAAATTATAACAGCTATCCAGCAGTTGCCTCCATCTTACAGAATGGTTTTCAACCTATATGTAATCGAAGGTTATAAACACGAAGAAATAGCCAATAAGATCAATATCAGCGTGGGGACTTCCAAGTCTAATCTTGCCATTGCCAGAAACAAACTACAAAAGATACTTACTATCCGAGGAAAGGAAACCATTAATTATACAGAGCATGGACGATAGTAAATTTGACAATATCATCAAAAATAAGATCGGGGAATACGAAGACCGGGGCTTTGATCCTGCTGCTTTGTCCGCACTGCATCATCAGCTGGCGGCTGTCCGTATTTTGCCATGGCATACCCGGTATACCACCGAGCTTCTGGTAGGGCTGGGCATGCTATTAATTACCTTAACATTACTCTGGGGGCAATGGTATTGGGGTAACAGGGAAGTGAAACTCATGGAAGATGAATTGATTGCCCTGCGCATGGAAAATTCGGAATTAAGGAAACTAAAATCTGAGATAGGGGTTAGCGATAATGTAAAACCAGATACCATCAGGATTATTGAAGTTCGTCCGCAGCTGTCTCCCCTGTATGCTTCTCTGGCCAACAGAATTTACCAATTGGAGTCGGCCAGGCCCAAAGTTCTGAATAAAACAATGATGTATCTGGGAGCCGTACAGGATATACCAGCCGAAATCCTTTCAGTACTGGAAAAGGCAGGTTTGGTAATCAGCGGTAATGAAGGTGGTGTTTACCTCACTTCCGTAAAGGGTCAAATGCTGAATGAAATTTCAGGAGAGAAACTGGTAACAGAACCATTCCCAGCGCCCTACCTTGTGTTTACAGAAGAAGCAAGTGAACCAACTAAAAAGCTGGAGAAAAGCAAACCGATAAAAGTTTCGCTTAAAACTATCAAAGAGCTGGAAAACCATTATCAAACTGGTGTAGGCTTCAAATTAGGGCCTACCATGAGCCTTACCTCCCTGAATTATAAAACCGGATCGGGCAGCCCTTTTGTAGGTGTAGGTGGCCTGGCTGAAATGGTATTTTCACCTGCTCTGGCCCTTGAAACAGGATTCAGGTACATGAGTCTGAGAAGTAAAATCAGGCAGGACTTTGATCAGATCAGGCTTAGCCATTTTGACGGAACTTTAGGGGAATTGCAAAAAATAGAAATAGACACCAGGGCGATAGAAATACCCATCAATTTGAAGTATCGGTATCCGCTTTCCATGAATACCCACTTGATTGTGGGAACCGGTTACGCTGGCCTTGTCTTTTTACACCAGGATGTAGAATATAAGTATGCGCTGGCCAGTGAACAGGCAGCTTCTATCATTGCAGACAACCGTGAAAACAATTTAAAAGTTTATCCGGGCACTGTTAATTTTTCACTTGGCGTAGACCAGCAATTACTTAACAAAAAGTCCATAGAGGCTTCCCTGTTTTATCAGAAAGGGATTGGGAATAAGGGTATTGAACAAAACAATGCCGATATATTCGGAATAAAGGGAACCTATTGGTTTACCATCCGGTAATATACTGTAAAACCTAAACTAATCTTTTACCGAATGGGCCGGATTCTGATGTTTCGCCACTTCATCACGAATGGGCCGTTTCCGTCTATGCCATGCATTTGCAAACCAATAAACCCGCTTGGATTGGTTTTGTAAACTCCTTCGTTCACAATATCCTCCACCTGCTGACCATTCACCCAGGTTTGAATGCGTGGCCCTTTCGCTACAATCCGTAGTTTGTTCCAGCCTTCGTTGTCAAGATAGTGATGGCCATTTTGTATTTTATTCTCCGATGACAGCCAGCCTGTACCCAATGCCTCCCCGTAAATGAGACCGGTAGTGGGCGTGCCCGGTCCCTGGTTTCTCTGCATTTCCACCTGAGGCCCATACACCCTGCCCGCTCTTAAATCATGCCCTTCACCTACGGTTACCGGCTTCACTTTGGTTCTGATCTGTATGCCCGAGTTGGTAATACTGTCTACCATTACTTCGAGCGCTAACTCAAAGTCATCAAATGTTCGCAGGGAACTGAGAAATGAGTTTGGACTGCCTGCTACCGTTCTCCCTACAATGGCGCTGTCTTCTACGGTATAGGTATGTGAACCATTCAGATGCACCCAGCCATTTAAGGTTGAGCCATCGAAAAGATTGATCCAATCCGTATTTTTTTGCTCTGACGAACCTTCTTCCGAATTAGGCAACGCGAATGCTATGACCGAGTCGCCATACCTGGTACCGTTCTTGCCTCCTCCGCCAGCAGCGATCACCACATATTGCTTTTCATTGATCATATAAACGCTGGGTGTGGCATAGCCGCCTGCGGGCAACTGGTACTCCCACAATACTTCACCCGAATGTGAACTAAATGCCCGGATTTTTTCATCTGGTGTACCCGCAATAAATACTATGTCTCCAGCAGTGGCAACCGGTCCGCCAAAGCTTTTCGCTCCCGTATGGCGAATGCCTTTGGCAACCAGCTCAGGATATTCGCCCAACGGAACTTTCCACAGAATTTCACCTGTACGCAGGTCGATGGCGTTTAACGTTCCCCACGGAGGTGAAATAGCCGGCGTGCCATAGGGGTCAACAAAAAAAGGAGCTTCATTGGAATATCGAACGCGTGAACCGGCAGCATCAACCGGCTTAACCGCTTCAGGGTCGCTCTCCAGAAAAGCAACCACATCGTTTACCTGCTCCTCAGAAAGCTGTGGAAAGGCCGGCATCATGCCACGGCCATTATGCAGCACCGTACGGATTTCCTCACTGCTTATCTGTAAGTTGGTGAGTGGAGGAAATGCCGGAGCAATGCCCTGCCGGTTTGCGCCATGGCAGGAGGTGCAGTTTTTATTATAAATCAGAGCTCCCCGCTGCACGGTAGTGGCAGTAGCCGTGTTTTCCTCATCATAATACTTTACAAGTTTGTTGATGGTAGGCGCCTCATTTACATTGACAAATATCACGTTTGAATAGGGATCGAAAGCACCACCACCCCATTCCATACCGCCCTGATGGCCCGGCAGGGTAATAGTGCCCTGTTCGGAGGCCGGGGTGTATAAAAATCCGGTTTTGTATTTCCTAAATTCTTCTAATACAAAGGCATGGGCTTCCGGGGTAATATTGGTCAGATCAGCCTCAGTGAGTATTAAGCGGGCCAGCGGTGGCGGCTTTAACGGGAAGGGTTGGGTAACCCAGGCTTCCTCGCCCGGCACACCTGAGGGCGGTACGGGAATTTCTGTTACTGGAAATATGGGCTTTCCGGTATCCCGATCCAAAACAAAGGTGAGGCCCATTTTCGTGAACTGCACCACCGCATCCCTGGATTTTCCATCAGCGGTGATGGTGGTCAGCATCGGTGCTGGCGGATTGTCATAATCAAAGATATCGTGGTGAATTGTCTGGTAATGCCACTTACGCTCACCGGTGGTGGCATCCAGTGCCAGAACGCAGTTGCCAAACAAATTTGCCCCTTTCCGATCGCCGCCATAAATAAAATCTGCCGCCGGTGATCCTGTGGCACAGAAAACCCAGCCTCTTTCTTCGTCAAGCGAAAAGCCTCCCCAGGGATTAGCGCCGCCATACATCACACCATCTACAAATTTCCAGGTATCGTACCCAAATTCTCCTTTTTGTGGTATGGTGTGAAATATCCACCTAAATTCCCCGGTTTCCGCATCATAGGCACGAATGTCACCCGGTGTTGAATTTTCCCCTTCGGGTACGCGCGAACCCACAATCAGGAAGTTCTGATATACAATACCCGGCGTGGTAACTTCCACAGAGGCGATGGCAGGGTCAATGGGAAGGTTCTTTCGTAAATCGATATATCCGTTCTCACCAAATGAGGTAATAAGGGCACCGGATTTCGCGTCTATGGCATACACACGGTCTTTTACAAAATTAAAAATTCTCTGGTTGTTACCCTGGGTATCTTCCCAATAAGTAACACCCCGGTTACGGCCTCGAAAATCTTTGGTTTCTTCATTATATTGGGAAGGGTCGAATACCCAGACTTCCGCTCCGGTAATGGCATCCAGTGCTACGGCACGCACTTTGGGCGTAGTGAAATACATCAAACCATTAACGATAATAGGATTGCTATACATGGAGGGGCCATTGGGATCTCCCGTATGGTATTCCCAGACTTTTTCAAGCTGGTGCACGTTGGTGGCATTGATCTGCGCCAACTCAGCGTACTGATTGGCTTTCTTATCTCCACGATAAATAGCCCAATCTGTATAGTTATCGTACTTATCACCCCTCTTACTTTCGGGAACAGTATCGAGCACCAGGGTGTGTTGCCTGGGCCTTGGCACCTTCCTGTGTTTTGGGTACAGGAAAGGCATTATCATTAAAAAGAATGCGAGTAGTTTAATGAGTGTCATAGACGTTCAATCCTTATTTTTATGAACAAAGTAAATTTATTCGCGATGCTAAAATAACTTCTTCAGGTTTTCAACTGCTACTATCAGGGCATTTGTTTTCGCTCTTTTTTTGTGAACAACTGCTTACCTGAATAATTTAATTTATCAATCCTCACAGACATATTTTTTCCACATGCCGGTGAGTTCGGCAGCACTGAGGTCTCCCGTATACGCTACCAATCTGTAACGGATTACCTCGGTTTCACTTTCATCGAGTTTCCAATCGCCCAGTATTTGTATGGAAGGGCCTACGCCCAACTCATTATCAACCCGCCACGGTGTTGGGAAAGCCTGGTTATCCGGATGATCGAACATCGCGATATGAGCCAAATCATCACGCCCCGGTACCTGAATACCTATGTCGGCCCATATGGCCCTTTGTGCTTCTGCCTCGCTATCGAGCTGTCCGGCAGCATTCACCACCTCACCAGGAATTCCTTCGTGCCAGGGCATGCGAATGAATAACCCACCTACATAAAATTTCCCGAATGTGATGGCTGTTTTCGCTTCGCCCCGCCACTCCAGGTCTAACACATACTTACCATTCTCTTCCCACATCGACCAGATTTGGGTTTCGGTAAGCATGGCATCACCCTTTTCATCCAGCAAATCATATACGGTCTGCCAGGTAACTTCCTGTCCTTTTGCCTTGATCACATTCGCTGAAACCCGCCGCCAATAGTCGCCCTGCCAGTTCATAAAATAGTCGCGGCCATTTACCAGTTTTAGTCCCCAGTAAAGTCCGGTTTGGTGCAAATGATGTTTCGGTCGGTATTCGGTAAGCAATCCTTTCCCATCCGGCGCCACAATAGGATGAATGTATGGCCGCACACCCGCTCTCGCGTTTTGCGTTATAATCGGTTCTTGGCTGCCGGAACGATAAACGGCAATGGTACCGGCCTGCTCATCCTGTACAATGCTTAATTCATTGGCATGGGTAGCCGGTTCTCCCTGTCCATAAGCCTTTGTTGGACAAATAGTACACCAACAACTAACAATAGTTATAGACAAACCGACGGCAACAGATTTCATTATATTATTATGAGTCATACATGATACAAGGTTAAAAGCATGTGCTGGATATATTTTCCGATAATATGCAAATCAAAATGTTCATGACGAATTAGAAATTTTTATATTTAAAAATCAATTTTTTTTAATTTAAATATCAATCCAGTGATTCCTGTTATCAAAACCTGCTGCCTGCTTTGTTTTTTACTCATTACCAATTTGTCGTTTGGGCAGCAATATTCGTCCTTATGGGGTAAAAATGGAGAGCAATGGAATAAAGAAAGGTTACCGGATTTTTCTTTCGCCGGCTACCATCAGGGCGAAGCAGCCATCCCGGATGTGGATACGGTGGTAAATGTGAAGGACTTTGGTGCTACCGGCAATGGCCTGGTCGATGATACCGAGGCCTTCAAAAAAGCTATCGCCGCTGCCGAAAATGGCGCCGTGTACATTCCGAATGGCACCTATCGAATCACAGACCAGCTGGTGATACACAAAAGCAATGTCGTGCTCCGCGGCGCATCCAGAGACGAAACGATTTTATATTTTCCGTGGTTTTTAAATGATATCATGCCCAATTGGGGTTCTACCACCGAAGGGCTTCCCACTTCCAACTATTCATGGTCTGGGGGTTTTGTAAAAATTGAAGGGAATTACAATGCAAGCGAAATCACTGCCGTCACACAACCCGCAAAGCGCGGTAGCACGGTTATTAGGGTGGCATCAGCCGCGGCATTAACTGCCGGTCAATGGATCAGCGTGCGTGTGGATGATCCGGGTGACCACAGCCTGCTTGCCCATTTATACGCGGATGACCCTGGTGCTACGGATCGAATTGGTAGCCCGCCGCATGTGAGCCAGACCGTAAAGATCAGGGAAATCAAAGGCAATACCATTACAATCGACCGACCGTTGCGGTTTGCGCTAAATGCGGATTGGTCACCTGTAATATTATCATTTGAACCGGAAACGAAAGAGTCTGGCATTGAGAACCTGACTTTCCTGTTTCCAAATATTCCCTATCAGGGCCATTTCACCGAACTGGGTAACAATGCCATTGAATTTAAGGAGGCATTTAACTGCTGGGCCAGAAATATTCGAATTAAAAATTCAGACAGCGGCATCTACTTCAGCGGACAATTCTGTACCGTAGAGGGAGTTGTATTCGAATCGGAACGGGCACAGGGGCCCCAACGGGAAGCCACCGGACATCATGGGGTATATATTTATGACAACGACAACATCTTTTCCAATTTCGTATTCAAGTCCAAATTCATACACGACATTTCAGTAAGCCATTGTTCAGGCAATGTGATTGCAGATGGAATCGGCGTAGACCTTTGCCTGGATCATCACAAAAGGTATCCTTTCGCCAATTTATTTACCAACCTTGACTTGGGAGACGGCCGACGCATGTATCAGTCAGGCGGTGGAAAAAACCTGGGTCGGCACGCTGCCGCCTGGGAAACTTTCTGGAATATCCGATCATTGCACTCCCAATCGTGGAATGAAGGCTGGGGACCGGATATGATGAACCTGGTGGGTGTTTACTCCAATGAGCATAGTGACGTATCCGCTGACGGAAAGTGGTTTGAGCCTATCGTTCCACAAGAGATTTATCCCCAGAATATTCACAAGGCACAGTTGCAACTAAGGCTGGATGCCAATGACAACCTGAAGCGACCGTCCGAAAGTAGTAACACTGATAACTGAATTAACATTGAAGCGGTCAGGAAATAGCGCTGAAACAAAAATTTCAGGGCATCCATATACCTCCAAACCGCTTGTTGTCGTTAAAATGAGTATGCGGCATTTTGTACAGAAAGACTCGGTAGTCAGAGAGATATGGGGGAAAAGCGATACCATACTATTTATTTTTGCCGGTACCTCTGCTGAATTCGCCCTCAATAAGGCTGTCGATTGGCTGTATTATACCGGGCGCCTGCCTGCTGATCCGCTGGGCAGACTTTTTTCTACAGTTTCCTATGCACGGAAAATTGTGTTTTCAGAAGAAAAAAAAGCTTTACGGGCCATTGACCAGATGGCGGCCATCCATGCAGCCGTAGAAGCCAGTCGCGGCACTTCCATTCCCGACTGGGCCTATCGGGATGTACTGTTTATGCTCATTGATTATTCCATCCACGCTTATGAGTTACTGGAAAGAAAACTAACCGATGCGGAAAAAGAGGAAGTATACCGGGTATTTGCCAGGGTAGGTAACCGGGCGCACATCCCCGGACTTCCACAAAATTATCAGCAATGGCTACCGGTACGGGCAGCGCATTTGCGGCAAGATCTGGAAAAAAGCAGGCATACTACCGACCTGTACCGGCAATACCGCAAACACCTGGGCTGGGCCAGGTACCAACTGCTGCGGGAAGCCCAGATTCTGGTGGTACCCGATCGGGTGAAAACACTGCTGGCTTTCCCCAACGCTTCCTGGCTGGCACCGGTATTGAACATATACAAACTCACCCGCATGGTAAACCTGGACTGGCTCCTCAAATCCCTGATACTGCCCTCCGATTACAAAACTGAAATCAAAGCCTTAGACCAATCGTTAACCTAAAACAGGTAATGAGACATATGCTCTTCATTTCTTTTACTAATTCGTAGATTTTACTATTGGATTCGGCATTAATGGTTTATGGCAATCACATTATTAATTGGTATGCTTGTTTCGTAGATAGCGCTTTATAAAAACTACCGAAACAGCAAATTTGGTAAGTTGTATAAAAATAATGTACACTTCCACATTACAACTTATTAATCTGTGTGTATGGCCGGATAAAAAGTAAATCCATTTTAATACTTACCGCTTTACCTATTTTTATTGTATTTTTTAAAGTAAAATTATAACTTTATTAATTAAGTAGTACGTCCAGTTTACACTAACCTTACTCAGAAAGGTACGGTATTGGCGCACAGGTGCGCCGTTGGTTAATTAAATTCGAAATGTTATGTTAGAGTACTTTCTTATTCTAAATAAAATGACGTCCGACCCAATTGATTGTAGGGCGCAACCGGTAACACCGGGCAGTAAAAATGAAGAAGACATCATAGATTATATGGTGGATCGGGGTTCTACCGTTACCAAAGCGGAAGCAAAAGCCACCCTGGAGGAGTTTGGTGGGGCATTGATATTTATGTTGAAAGAAGGGTATGCCATTAATACATCGCTAATTAAAATTGTACCCAGCATTTCTGGTGTATTTACCGATAGTGATGATGTGTTTGATCCAACCCGGCACAAGGTTAACCTGAATATAAAGGCTGGTGACCGTTTGGTAGGAGTACCTTCATTGATTAAGGTAAAGAAAATTGAGGCGAATGTGGCATTGCCTTCTCCAAAAGACCTGGTGGACATAGCCTCTGGTACACAGAACAGTAAACTTACACCCGGTGGCATTGTTAAGGTAACCGGCAAGCGCATGAAGATCAGACCGGAGGAGCCTGAACAGGGAGTGTTTCTGGTAAACGGAGCACAAACCCTCCAGGTAGGTACGCTGGTGACCAATCGCCCCAGCGAGTTGGTGTTTGTACTACCAGATACGATGCCGGCCGGCGATTACACCCTGGAAGTACGGGGCGAAATCAACAACAACCTGCGTGTAGGCAGGTTGGCCGATACCCTGCAGGTAGCCTAAGCGCAGGCGTTTTTAAAGTTTAAATAAATTATTAACACATTAACCAACACCACCCGGTTCATTACGAACCGGGTTTTTTTTACCCTGCCTGATTACCTCATGCTTCAGGAATTAGCCGCAAACCAGGTTTATCAGAACGGTATAATAACCACCTCCTGTCATGCCAAGGAACGAGGCATCTTAATAACCCACCAGCTGCTCCCACCCTAAGCGATGTAAAAGATGCTCCGACTACGGATTCATGCTGGATGGCTAAACCACGACAAATTACTAGGGTTGCACAAGGAACAGGGGGAGTGCAATATTAAAAATGGTAATATCCCTCGTTCCTCTCGGGATGACAGGGTAGTATAATAACCACCTCTGTTATGCCAAGGAACGAGGCATCTTAAACTTTAGCAATTGCAAGGGTGCCCGGTCATTGCTGATTAATGGCTGAACCATGCTGGCTTAACCAAGTACAATTTAGTTATGCAAAGCCGCATTCAATTTTGCTCAAACACTGAACAATAACAATAAGAGATTAAAGGCTATTTATTGTATACTGAGATGACAAGTTGGTAAAAATTTTGTTGAATGAATGGTCTTTGAAAAAACTTTTGCTCAGACAGATGAAACAACATAATTACTTTGTATACATCACAACAAATCCTGCAAAGACGGTGCTTTATATTGGTATAACCAACAATCTGTTTATAAGGCTGAACCAGCATTATGAGAACAGGGGCCATAAGAAAACATTCGCCGGAAGGTATTTCTGCTATCTTTTAATTTACTGGGAACGGTTTCAATTCATTCAACATGCTATTGAAAGAGAAAAAGAGATGAAGGGATGGAGAAGAGAAAAGAAAGAACAGCTTATTCATGATTTTAATCCGGAATGGAAATTCTTAAATGCGGAGATATAATCACCTTATCCTCCTGATGGTGGAAAGCATTATAACAAACAGCAAGCTTCTCTAACTCCAACCACAAGTTTGTACTGGTTGCACCCTGGTAAATTACCATGATCGCACAAAGCGCGTTTTTTAGTGCGATGGTGAAAATGGGAAGATCCCTCGTTCCTCGGGATGACAGGGTTGTATAATTAATGCCCCCTGTCATGCCGAGGAACGAGGCTTCTTAATAACCAACGAGTTTCTCCAATCCTAAGCCATGTAAAAGATGCTCCGACAAAGACCGCATACTGGTTGAACCACGGTAAATTACCATGATTGCCCAAAGAGTATAATAAGTGTAATACTGAAACCGGTAGTATCCCTCGTTACCACTCGGGATGACAGGGGTGTATAAATAATTAATAACCACCCCGTATCATGCCGAGGAACGAGGCATCTTAACAACTAATAGGCTGCTCCTACCCTAAGCCATATAAAAGAAGCTCCGACAACGGATTCATGCTGGCTGGCCGACCCATGACAAATTACAATGGTTGCACAAAGAGTATAATAAGTGTAATACTGAAAATGGGAATATCCCTTGTTACCACTCGGGATGACAAAGTGGAGAGCCAACCACGCCCTGTCATGG
>JBGTIS010000137.1:0-27576 GCA_041745535.1 Cyclobacteriaceae bacterium
TTCTTCATCTTTGATGAAAATCCCCGGAATGTTGTGCTTTTCCAGAGTTCGAAAGTCGTCAGAGCCAAAAGCTTTGGCCAGGTGCACCAGGCCGGTACCCTCTTCGGTGGTTACAAAATCGCCGGCAACTACCGTAAATGCCGGATAAGGCAATGGTACATATGGCATCAGTTGTTCGTATTCAATGCCTACCAGATCTTTTCCTTTAAATTCCTCCACAATTTCGTAAGGAATGTGCTTATCGCCAGGTTGATAATCTGCCAGTTCCAGGTCTTTGGCTTTGGCATCTAGGTATACGCCCAGCCGGTCTTTGGCCAGCACCACATTCACCGGATCATACGTGTATGGGTTAAAGGTTTTCACCTTCACATAAGTGATATTTTCGCCTACGGCAATAGCAGAGTTACCCGGTAAGGTCCAGGGTGTGGTGGTCCAGGCCAGCAGATAATCATTTTCGGTATTTTTTATTTTAAACTGGGCCACAATGGTAGTGTCTTTCACCTCTTTGTAAGTACCCGGTTGGTTCAGTTCGTGCGAACTTAGTCCGGTGCCGGCGGCCGGTGAATAAGGTTGAATGGTATAGCCTTTATACAATAAACCTTTTTCATAAAACTTTTTCAGCAGATACCAGAGCGTTTCCATATAATCGCGCTCAAAGGTAATATAAGGATTATCCAGGTCTACCCAATAGCCCATTTGGCGAGTCAGTTCATCCCACTCACCTTTGAATTTCATTACCGCTTCTTTGCATTTGCGGTTATATTCTTCTACAGAAATTTTCTGGCCAATATCTTCTTTGGTAATGCCCAACTGCTTTTCTATCTGTAGCTCCACGGGCAGGCCATGGGTATCCCATCCGCCTTTTCGCTTTACCTGAAAACCTTTTAATGTTTGAAAACGGCAGAAAATATCTTTAATGGTGCGGGCCATTACGTGGTGAATGCCCGGTGTACCGTTGGCCGAAGGCGGACCTTCATAAAAGATAAAGGCAGTATGCCCATCGCGGCTGGAAACAGATTTTTCGAAGATATGATTCTGTTGCCAACCTTCGCGAATCTGATTGGCTAACTGTGCGTAGTTGGGGGTTTTGTATTCTTTGTACTTCACTGGACCTTTCCTGAATTTTTTTGGGCACAAAATTACTATAAAATTTTATTGATGATGGGTTTTACTGTACTTTATGTGCTTAGGTTACGAAGAACCCTGAAATTCAATCAGGTAATTCAATTATACTTCCGGTTTTCCGCCGTTTTTCTCGACATCCACCGGTTGCGATTTTATTTCCTTTTTAGAGATCTGTTCCAGGTCTATTTCCTCATCTTCATCTTCCTGATAAAAATCGTCATAATGCTCAATAAGTGGGATAAATTCACTGGCTTTTCCTTCTTTATTGTCTTTATAATACCTTCCATGATCAAAAGCCATCAGCAATGCGGGCAGTACCGTGAGGTTCGTCAGCATGGCTATCAGCAACGTAATAGAGGTAAGAATGCCCAGATAGGCGGTTCCGCCAAACGACGATCCGGCAAAAATAATGAATCCGGCAAACAGCACTACCGACGTATAAATCATGCTGGCTCCGGTTTCGCGGATACTTTTGCTAATGGCTACGGGAACAAAAAATTTGCATAATTTCATCTCCTGCCTGTATTTCGCCAGAAAGTGAATGGAATCGTCTACCGAAATACCAAATACGATACTAAAGATAATAGCCGTACTGGGTTTCAGGGTAATGCCCAGAAATCCCATAAGCCCGGCGGTCATCAGCAACGGAATAATGTTGGGAATAAGAGAGATGAATATCATCCGGATATTGCCGAATAGCAAACCCATAATGATGGCAATAATGCAGAAAGCCAGCAGCATGCTCATCAGCAGGTTGTTGATCAGGAATCGGTTTCCTTTAATAAACAGTGGCGTAATGCCCGTGATGGTAGCTTCTATTTCCGAATCGGCAAACACTTCCTGGCTTTTGGGGATAATTTTGTTCTGCACCAGATCCTGCAGTTTATCGGAACTGAGGTTGGCAATTTTAAGCGATATGCGCATTTTCTGACCTGTCGAATCCACAAAGTTACTCAGAAAACTGTATTCATTATCAGGACCCAGAGTATCGCCGGATTGGTTTTCGGTGGGAATAATATTCGCTTTAGAGCCTTGCAGGTATCGCGAAATAAAACCCCGGTCGCGGTTGTTGGGTAATTCGTAGTAAGCGGGATTACCGTTGTAAAAAGCCTGTCGTGATGCTTTAATAAAGTTAATAATAGAAATAGGCTGCGACACATATTCCTGCTCGGCCAGATAATCCTGAAGTTCACCTGCTTTTTGCAGTGTCTGCAAACGGGTTACGCCTTTTGGTTTCTTGGTATCCACCACAATCTCCAATGGTAGCACACCAGTAAAATTCCTTTCAAAAAATTCCAGATCCTTCTGCACTTTACTGCGTTTCGGAATGTCGTCTACCAGGAAAGAGATCGCGCGTAATTCTGACAAACCAATTAGTGAAACGGCTACTGCGCCTAATGCGACTACAAATATGGAATATTTATGCCGGTGTACGAGTAAGTCCAGCCGGTGCAGCGTTACATTAAGCATTTTGAATTTCAGATGCTTGAGCCGGCGGCTATTAGGCGCGGGCAGGTAAGAGAATACCGACGGGATAATGATAATACTGACAAAAAAGGTAGCTAAAATGTTGATACCGGCTACTACACCAAATTCCTTCAGAATACTGATATTGGTAGCGGCCAGCACCAGAAATCCTACGGCGGTGGTAAAATTGGTAAGAAAGGTAACCACGCCAATTTTCCTGATGATATAACTCAATGCCAGCATTTTATTGCCATGGCTGCTATACTCCTGATGATACTTGTTCAGCAGGTAAATGCTATTGGGTATTCCGATAATCACAATAATAGGGGGAATAAGTCCGGTCAGCACCGTAATCTGATACCCCATCAGCGCCAGGGTACCCAGCGACCACACCACCATGATACCAATAATGATTAAAGGAAAAAGGACGGCATCCCAGGAACGGAAAAAAAGCAATAAGAACAAAGCCGTGATAGCTACTGATAAAATCAGGAAAATATTTAATTCTTCCCGGATTTTGATGCTCATAATGGTTCTGAAAAAAGGCAGACCGGCATAGTGAATTTGTATTTGCGTGTCATTTGTAAATTCGTCGCCGAGTGCTTGTAAAGAAGTAATTAACTGGTGTCTTTCGCTGGTATTGACTACTTCTTTATTCAGGAAAATAAGAATGAGGGTAGCCCCGTTTTCTTTGTTCAGAATCTGGTCGCTGAAGAAGCGGATTTTTTCCGCTTCCTTCACCAGGCTGTCCAGGGTATCCTGGTTGGAGGGGATTGTTTTGAAAACCGGCTCAAGGGTAAATTTCTTTTCTTCGGTATCTTTTACCAGATTTTGTAGCAGTGGAATAGAAATGACATCTTTGACACCTTCTATTTCCGCTATTTTATTGCTAAAATCCTTGAATTTGTTAAAGTTCCGCACCTGATAGATGCTGCTATCCTTTACGCCAATAGCCAGCAGGTTCCCATCTTCGCCAAACTGACTTCTGAAATTTTTATAATATCGCATGTCAGGATCGTTGCGAGGCACGGTTTCTACATAACTGTAGCTTAATTCAAGATTCCGGGCCATATAACCCATAAACGCTGTTGTAACAACTATTAACAGCATCAGCGGTAATCTATACCTGATAACAATATGGGCTAATCCTTTCCACATAAAATAACAAATTCAAAGGTATCTTTTATTTTTTAACTAGCACTAATTGTGGCATTTAATTAGATGAACGAACACAATAAGCCCACAAAAGTACAATATTCGAGTACTGAAAAAAATTGAACGCGGCAAGTGTGCAGTAATATAGGCTGCCCAAAAGTGTGCTTAGCTGAAATAATGAGAGGGTTACCTACATACCAACGCTAATATTTTACCAAATTGTTAAATTCCGACAATCTTTTTCTAAAACTCATTACAGTTGGATTGTATCATGATCGGTTAACCCTAACGCAAGCGGATTCTGATGGAGCAATTTTACCAGAAGCTGATACAATTCAGGATGTTGGGTGCTGAACATTTGTGGCTTTTCAAAAAAATGTTCAATGGCTACGGCAAAAAACTCGCGTTTACTGGTAGCCGCATAGGCCCTGAAAAAAGTATCACTTCCAAGTTTTATCTTTTCTATTATGGGTTCAATGCTTTTGTTCCACTGCTGTAAAAGGTTTGGGTTAAAAAACTGATGTTCTCCATTATCAATTAAATTTTCTAATTCCAATGCGTGCGCCATTTCGTGTAATCCCAAATTGATAGAATCGTTAGGATCCGCGAAACCCCGAACGAAATTATGCCAGGAAAGTACAATGGCCTTCGCCTGAGGGTTAACTTCTCCCTGATGATATTGTTTGGTTATGGTGGAAAAGTACTGATCGGGATAAATTAAAATATGATTAAAATGTGCCAGACTTACTTTGGGCAATCCGAAAGCGATTTGTACCGCGGTAGCGGCAATCAGGGTTTTCATTTCCAGGGTAACTTCCTGAAAATTCCGTGGGATAAACTCTTTGTTTTCAATAAACCAGATTACCCGTTTTTCGAACCCTATTTTTTTTTTAGGGTTTAAAAGCCGATAATATAAAAAATACTGGTTCAGTAAACTTCTTATTTGAACAATGGGTAGCCTGCTTTGAATTTGAGATTTCCTGACCCTGAAATAATAATACAGGAAGAATACGATAAAAAATAATAAGGTAAGTAGTATCGTGGTCCCTAATTTTACCGTATTATTCCTGTTACCTTCAATGGTCAAAGCGATCAGAAACTTTAAATACATAGGCTAAGGCTGCCTCTTTAACTTCAGATTTTATTAAAAATGTTAACCATAGAGGTTTCCTTCGCAAGTCTTGTGCTAATTTCATTCATGTGTATTCTTTCCTGTTCGGTGGTATCCCGATGGCGGATGGTAACGGTATCGTCTTCCAGCGTTTGATGATCGACAGCGATACAGAACGGAGTGCCAATTAAATCCTGCCGGGTGTATCTTTTGCCAATAGCGGCACTGTCGTCATACACCACATTGAAATCAAATTTCAGGTTTTCGAAAATCGCTCTGGCTTTTTCCGGCAAACCATCTTTTTTCAGTAAGGGTAAAATTGCGGCTTTTACGGGTGCCAGGGCAGGGTTTAACTTTAAATAAATCCGAGTTTTCTCATTTCCTTTGGCATCAACACCAACGTCTTCTGTATATGAGTTGCACAGCAGCATTAAAAAGGCCCGGTCGGCACCAATAGAAGTTTCCACCACATACGGAATATAGTTTTTACCCAATTCAGGATCGAAGTACCGCATTTTTTTACCAGACAGTTCCTGGTGCGATTTCAGATCAAAATCGGTTCTGGAATGTATGCCTTCCACTTCTTTAAAGCCAAAAGGAAACTGATACTGGATGTCTACCGCCGCATTGGCATAATGCGCCAGCTTATCGTGTACGTGGATTTGAAGTTTTTCGGCTTCTATGCCCAGGGCTTTGTGCCAGTTCAGGCGGGTTTGTTTCCAATGCTCAAACCATTCCATCTCGTCGCCGGGTCTGATGAAAAACTGCATTTCCATTTGCTCAAATTCACGCATCCGGAAAATAAACTGCCGGGCTACAATTTCATTCCGGAAAGCCTTGCCGATTTGGGCAATGCCAAAAGGGATTTTCTGGCGGGCAGTTTTCTGTACATTCAGGAAATTGACAAAAATACCCTGCGCGGTTTCGGGCCGAAGGTAAATGAGGTTGGCATCGTCGGATACCGAACCGATTTTGGTAGAAAACATCAGGTTAAACTGCCGCACTTCCGTCCAGTTAGAGGTTTTGGATACCGGGCAAACAATGTTCTCATCCACAATCAGCTGCCGGACCCCGTCCAGATCTTCCGCATCCAGTAACTGCCCCATTTTTTGCAATAAAGCTTTGGCTTCATCGGGTTTACCGTTGTTTTCCAGTTCCTGTGCCCGGTCTTCCAGCAATACATCAGCACGGTACCGCTTTTTCGAATCCTTGTTGTCAATCATCGGGTCGTTGAAACTATCGACGTGGCCGGAAGCTTTCCAGGTTTCAGGATGCATGAAAATAGCCGCATCCAGCCCCACTACATTTTCATTCAGGCGGGTCATGGCCTTCCACCATACCTGTTTTAGGTTATTTTTTAGTTCTACGCCGTAGGGGCCATAATCATAAACGGCCTGCAAACCGTCGTAAATTTCACTGGAAGGATAGATAAAGCCATACTCTTTGGCATGGGCAATAATTTTCTTTAAAGAATTTTCGGGTTCGTTACTTTTTACAGCAGTTTTCTCTTTGCTCACTTTATACAGGATTTTATTTTGGGACTGTTATTTTTCTTTGTATCAGGACTTCCTGATTTTAGTTAAATTTTTTGTGGCCAAAAAAAACGATTTTTTCGATAGCCTCAAAGATAAGTAAAAAGAGTTGTGGATAGAAAGAGCGCATCTTGCTTCGGGTCTTTTTTCATTGCAAGGCCAATGCTTTTACTTTAAAAATTTCATTGGATAACTGGCTGGCAATTTTCCTTTTGAAATTTTCTCCAGCTTCCCTTTAATGAGTTTCCTTTTTAAAAGATTTAGGTATTCCAGATACAGAATACCTTCAATATGGTCGTACTCATGCTGAATCATCCGGGCAGTGGTGCCGGCAAACTTCCTGACTTGTTTGTTAAGATGCCTGTCCAGGTATTCAATTTCTATCTCCCAGGGTCTTTTTACATCACCCGATAGGTGAGGAATGCTCAGGCATCCTTCCTCCACTGTCCAGTCTTTGGCAGATCGATTTAAAATTTTCGCGTTAATAAAAGTTTCCACAACCCCCTCGTCATCCGGACCAAAATATTTTTTTCTATCCGGCTCTTCCAAATTGTTAAAAGTTATTTTACTATCCACCAGAAACAACCGGATGGGTTGATTAATTTGCGGAGCGGCTAATCCGCAGCCATTGGCACCATACAGGGTTTCCCACATGTTGGCGATTAAAACTGCTAACTCAGGATAGGCTTCGTCAATTTCTTCACACTTTTTACGAAGCATACTGTGGCCATACGACAAAATAGGTAATATCATTAATTATACTGGTCTGAATAATATTGCTGGTAACTACCGGAAGTTACATGTTCCAGCCAGGTTTCGTTGGTCAGGTACCAGTCAACGGTTTTTTCCAGTCCCTCCTCAAATTGCAGGGAAGGCTGCCAGCCCAGTTCTTTCATAATTTTGCTGGCATCGATGGCATAGCGCAAATCGTGGCCGGCACGGTCTTTTACAAAAGTGATCAGTTCGGCTGATTCGCCCGGTTTCCTGTCCAACTTCTGGTCCATAATTTTACACAGCAGGTGCACAATGTCGATGTTTTTCCATTCGTTAAACCCGCCAATGTTATAGGTTTCGCCTACTTTTCCTTCATGATAAATCACATCAATGGCGCGGGCATGATCTACCACATACAGCCAGTCGCGGATGTTTTCGCCCTTACCATAAATAGGAAGCGGTTTTTTGTGTTTAATATTATTAATGCAGAGCGGTAACAGTTTTTCAGGAAACTGATAAGGGCCATAGTTATTAGAGCAATTGCTCACAATAACGGGCAAATTATAGGTATTCTGAAAGGCACGCGCAAAATGGTCGGAGCTGGCTTTGGAAGCAGAATAGGGAGATTTCGGATCGTAAGCAGTGGTTTCCAGAAAAAATCCGCCATTGTCCAGCGAACCATATACCTCGTCGGTAGAGATATGATAGAATAAATGCGCTTTACTGGTGTCCCAGGTATTTTTGGCGGCATGCAGCAAGTTTACCGTTCCTAAAATGTTGGTATGGATAAAGGCTGTTGGGTCTTTAATAGACCGGTCAACATGCGATTCGGCAGCCAGATGAATGACACCATCGAAATCATGTTGCTTAAAAAGATCGGCAATGAAGGGCTGGTCGCAGATATCGCCTTTTATAAAAGTATAGTTAGGCGCTTTTTCAATGTCTGTGAGGTTTTCCAGATTTCCGGCATACGTAAGGCTATCCAGATTATAAATCTGATAAGAAGGATATTTATTTACAAACAACCGGACTACATGCGATCCGATAAAGCCCGCGCCGCCGGTGATAAGTATTTTTTTAGATGAGGCCATACTATGGTTTTTAAAAAGTTTGGAGCCAATAGAAATTTTTTTTGCAAAATTAATGGTAAATAGCCATAAAACAACCTATTGCAGACAGGCATGCAGACAGCTGTAGCTTTTTAGGCTTAGGATAACAAAAAATCTGAAATACAGGAAACTTCTGAATAGAGAAGAGTTCGAAAGAGTCTTTTTGATACAAATTGTCAAAGTCAGGCGTTATCTTTCATGTTTTTAAAGGAAGAACCTATTATTGCGTAGATAAAATTTTCTGATTGGATCAGACAATGATGAAAAAAAGTATGAATAAGAAATATTGGTTACTGATTTTTACGTTACAGATTTTACTGGTCTGTGCCTGTTCCCAGGCCTATGTACCCAAACCCAGGGGTTTTAACCGGATCGACTTACCGGAACATAGCTATGTGAGCCTGCCCGATACGTTTCCCTACCAGTTTGAATATGCATCAACTGCGGTAATCAAAAAAGATACTTCTCCTTTTGCCGAAAGGTACTGGATCAGCATTTATTACCCGGAATTTAACGCGGATGTCCAGCTTACTTACAAACCTGTAAAAAACAGCGAAAAGCTGTTGAGAGAGTATCTGGACGATTCTTATAAACTTACGGCCAAGCACCAGGTAAAAGCGTATTCTATAGAAGAAAAAATTTTGAAAACACCTACCGGCAAATCAGTTTCGGTGGCTGAGTTAAGTGGCGAGGTACCCAGCCAGTTTCAGTTTCATGTTACCGATTCTGCCAGGCATTTTTTACGGGGAGCATTATATTTCCGTACCGCCACAAAAAACGATTCGCTGGCGCCGGTCATTAATTTTATCAAAGTCGATATGGCGCATATGCTGAATACCCTTGTCTGGGACGACGAAAAGAACAAAATATTAAGCCGGAGTTTGTAACTTTGTACTCATTAATTTTAACTACCTGATAAAGCGCCTTGCTGGCAAATCAATAAACTGTTATGTCCGCGTTTTTTGAAACCAACGTAAAATATTTGAAAGGAGTAGGCGAGCAGTGGGGGCGCCTGCTTACGGAAGAACTGGGCATATTCACGTATGCTGACCTGCTCCAGCATTATCCGTTTCGCCACGAAGACCGGTCACAGTTCCACCATATCAGCGATATCAGTGCCGAAATGCCGTATATTCAGTTAATTGGTCAGGTTCGATATTTGGAGATTATCGGAACCGGTGGAAAAAAGCGGTTGGTGGCTTATTTTATTGATAACACCGGTGAGATTGATCTGGTGTGGTTTCAGGGAGTAAACTGGGTTGGCAACTGGCTAAAAACGGGTATTGATTATGTGGTTTTTGGTAAGCCCAATCAGTTTGGCAGAAAACTCAGTATCGCGCATCCGGAAATAGAAGTACTAAACGAACATGCTTACGACCCTAAACCTTTGCAGCCGGTATACCATACTTCCGAGAAAATGAAACGGAAGCGCCTGGACAGCAAAGCGATCAGCAAATTGCAGCAACGCCTGTTAGAACTGGCCTACGATAAAATTCCGGAAACTCTGCCGCTTAGTTTAATGCAGGAATTTGCCCTGATGGAAAAGAAAGACGCCATTCAGCATATCCATTTTCCTGCTGATTTACAGCTGTTGGAAAAAGCTAAATTCCGGCTCAAATTTGAAGAACTCTTTTATGTGCAAATTCGCCTGTTAACCCTGAAGCTGGCAAAAATTGAGAAATTTCCCGGCCAAGTATTGCAGGACACCCGTTTGGTACACGAGTTTTATAACAACCATTTGCCTTTTGATTTAACCGGTGCTCAGAAACGGGTGATCCGCGAAATTTTTGAAGACTTACGCTCGGGCCGGCAAATGAACCGGCTGTTACAGGGCGATGTGGGCAGTGGCAAAACCATGGTTTCTTTCATCAGCATGCTTATTGCCATAGCCAGTGGTACACAGGTAACCATGATGGCACCGACTGAAATTCTGGCCGACCAGCATTTTCGCAATTTGGAACCCTATGCCGAAAAGCTGGGATTGAACATTGCCATACTCACCGGTTCCACCCGGCAAAAAATCCGTCGTCGCATCGACGACCGGTTGCTGTTAGGCTCTCTGCACATTTTGGTGGGTACTCATGCGCTGCTGGAAGAAAGGGTACAATTTAAAAACTTGGGATTGTCTATTGTAGATGAACAACACAGGTTTGGCGTAGCCCAGCGTGCCAAAATGTGGCAGAAAAATGAAAGCTTTCCGCCACATGTGCTGGTAATGACAGCTACTCCCATTCCCCGCACACTGGCCATGACCCTGTATGGCGATCTGGATGTATCTACCATTGATGAACTGCCAGCGGGTAGGAAACCCATAAAAACAGTGCATCGGTTTGATAGCCATCGCCTGCAGATGTTTGGGTTTTTGCGCGATCAGATCAGCCAGGGCCGACAGGTATACATTGTGTATCCGTTGATTGAAGAATCGGAAAAGCTGGACTTCAAATACCTGGAAGATGGGTATGAATCAATTACACGGGCTTTTCCCCAAGTACCGGTAAGTTGTGTACATGGCCGGATGAATCCGGGCGACAAGGATTATGAAATGCGGCAATTTGTAAAAGGTATTACCAAAATTATGGTGGCTACTACCGTAATTGAGGTAGGGGTGGATGTGCCCAATGCTTCGGTAATGGTAATCGAAAACGCCGAGCGGTTTGGCCTGGCCCAGCTGCATCAGCTGCGGGGCCGTGTGGGGCGGGGTACTGAACAATCTTATTGCATCCTTATGACGGGTTACAAACTTAGCAAGGAAAGCAAAACCCGGATAGAAACGATGGTACGTACCAACGATGGATTTGAAATTGCCGAAACCGACCTCCGATTACGTGGGCCTGGCGACTTATCCGGAACCCAGCAAAGTGGCGTACTCGATTTATTAGTGGCGGATTTGGCCAAAGACGGCAAGATATTGCAGGCAGCCCGTACGGCTGCTATGAAAATTCTGGAAACTGATCCAGAACTGGTTTTGCCAGAACACCAACCTATTAAATCGCATACACAGAATAAAACTGAAAAATCATTCAACTGGAGTAAGATCAGTTAACCAAATAATATTAGGTTAACATTAACCTGTTTTTTTTGCGGTCCTCTTAAAGTTTTACTGTTTTCGTTGCTTATTATGTAAAATAAAACTAGGATTATTGAATCCTATATGGAAACATTTTCGTTTTAAAAGAAAAGATTAAATTTTTTTGAAAAAAATTTTTAAAAGTTGATTTTAATTTTTTTACAATAAAAATACATATAAATAAGTTTAAATTTAATTTTTTATAAAAATGCCTTTTTTTTTTATTAAGGCATGTAAATTTTAGTGCAATTTGCCCTATGGGAGGGTTCTACGTTTAGAAAATTAAGAGAGAGTTCGCTTTAAATAATTGGTAAAAAAGGATATATTGCTAGTTCGCTAAAAAAAATAGCGAACCTCTTTAAAATTACCTTATCAAAACAATATATGGTAATTTGATTAATTTACAATATTACATTCTTGGATTACACCTTTTTACCTATTATTACCAAACTTTATATCATAGTTATAAACAATAAAAAAATTAAGTAAAACAGCTTAATACTCAATAAATTTTTGCTGAATGAAGGAAATCTGCGACAAATCTTTATACACGCCAGAACTTGAGCACGATGCATGTGGTATTGGCTTTGTGGCGCATCTGAAAGGTCAGAAATCTCATAAGATCGTTGAGGATGCTATTATTATGCTTCAGAACATGGAGCATAGAGGCGCCTGCGGTTGTGACCCAAATACGGGTGATGGGGCTGGTATTCTGGTGCAAAAACCGCATAAGTTTTTTGTGGAAAAAACCCAGTCATTAGGAATTGTACTACCTGATTTTAACGAATATGGAGTAGGCATGATTTTCTTTCCAAAAGATGAAACGTTGCGGGAAGCATGCCGACAGATATTGAATGGTTTTGTTGATAAGTTAGGTATGGTGGTGTTAGGTTACCGCCAGGTGCCTACCAACAACCATGGTTTGGGCGAATCTTCCAAATCGGTGGAGCATGAGGTGGAACAGGTGTTCGTGAAGTTTGCGGAGGGAAATCAATCGGATGATCCGTTGGTATTGGAAAGAAAATTATTCATTCTGAAAAGTATTGTTACCCATACGATTCGTAAACAAATCCCCGAAGTAGAAGATAGCTTTTATATACCTTCGTGTTCCTATAATACAATTGTGTATAAAGGACAACTAATTACGTATCAGGTACGGCCGTATTATCCTGATATTCAGGATCCTTTGTTTGAATCAGCTTTGGCGGTAGTGCATTCCCGGTTTTCAACCAATACCTTTCCTAAATGGAAACTGGCACAACCTTTCCGGTATATCGCGCACAATGGTGAAATTAATACCATACGTGGCAATGTAAACTGGATGAAGTCTAAGGAGGCTTTGCTGGAAACTTCTTTTTTTACGAAGGAAGAACTTGATATGCTACTGCCAATTTGTAACGTATCCCGTTCCGACTCGGCCAACCTGGATAATATTATTGAATTGCTATATCTAGGCGGCAGGTCATTGCCCCATGTAATGATGATGGTAATTCCGGAAGCCTGGCAGGATAACGAAATGATGGAAGATCCTAAAAAAGCTTTCTATGAGTATCATGCTACCCTGATGGAACCCTGGGATGGACCGGCTTCTATTTCATTTACTGATGGCAATATGGTGGGAGCTACGCTGGACCGGAACGGTTTACGTCCTTCCCGCTACCTCTTAACCGAAGATGATATTCTGATTATGTCATCCGAAGCTGGATCATTGCCGGTTGACGAATCCAAAGTATTGATGAAAGGGCGCTTACAACCCGGAAAAATGTTCGTGGCTGATTTGGAGCAGGGGCGCATCATTAGTGATGAAGAACTGAAAAAAGATATATGTTCCGCGAAGCCTTACCGAGACTGGTTGGATCAGAACAAAAAATATCTGGACGATCTTCCTCAGCCTCAGTACGTAAACGGACAATTAGAAGGTTTCGCGGAGATTCCCCTTCGTGCTAAGCAGATTACCCTGGGTTATACCAGCGAAGACCTGAAAGTTGTATTAGGCCCTATGGCTGTTTCTGCCAAGGAACCTATCGGTTCTATGGGAATAGACACCCCGCTGGCAGTATTGTCAAACCAAAGTCAGGATTTATCTTATTATTTTAAGCAACTTTTCGCACAGGTTAGTAACCCACCCATCGATCCGATTCGTGAAAGAATGGTGATGTCGCTGTTTACCAGTGTGGGAAGTACCATGAACATTTTAGATGCGGTTCCTGACCATTGCAAGCAGATCCATATGAGCCAGCCGGTGCTTACCAATGACGATCTGAAAAAGCTCCGGTATATCAATCATCCTGACTATAAAGTAAAAACTATTTATGCTCTTTTCGAGGCCGATCATCAGCCGGGAAGATTAGAGGAAGCTATTGACAGAATTAACAGCGAAGCTGAAGCAGCCGTACGGGAAGGAACCAATATTTTAATTATTTCTGACAAAGGATTCGGAAAACAGAAGTCGCCTATACCCTCACTGTTAGCTACCGGCGCCATTCACCACCACCTGATTAATAAGGGCATGCGTGCCAAAACCGGGCTGGTAATAGAAACAGGTTTTGCGAGAGAAACGCATCAGTTTGCCACCCTGATCGGATATGGGGCGCATGCGGTTAACCCGTACGTGGCTTTTGAATCTATCGCGGACCTGAAAGAAAGAAACCTGCTGTCGCAGGATTTACCGGAAGAAAAACTGGTTAAAAATTATATCAAAGGTATTAATTACGGTTTGTTGAAAATTTTCTCAAAAATGGGAATTTCAACGTTACAGTCGTATCATGGGGCGCAGATATTTGAAGCATTGGGCATTAGCAGAAAAGTGGTTGACAAATGCTTTAACGGTACCATTTCACGCATTGAAGGTGTATCATTTGACGATATTGCCAAAGAAGCATTGGTACGGCACAAAATCGCTTTCCCGGATGAACCAACACCAGCTCAGAATCTGGAAGTTGGCGGATTTTATCAATGGAAACGCCGCGGTGAAAAACACTTGTTCAATCCGCAAACCATTCACCTGCTGCAGCATTCTACCAAAAGGAACGACTACAATCTTTATAAAAAATACGCGCGACTGATTAATGATCAGACCAAAGCTGCCTGTACCTTACGCGGACTGCTTGATTTTAATAAAAAACGTGAGCCCGTACTTATTGAAGAGGTAGAATCGAAGGAAAGTATTTTCAAAAGATTTGCTACCGGCGCCATGTCCTTCGGCTCTATTTCTCACGAAGCTCACAGTACCCTGGCCATTGCCATGAACCGTATTGGTGGTAAAAGCAACAGTGGTGAAGGAGGAGAAGATGAGATCAGGTTTGAACGCAAAGCCAACGGCGACTGGGAACGTTCGGCCATCAAGCAGGTAGCATCGGGCAGGTTCGGGGTTACCAGTAATTACCTGACCAACTCTGTGGAGCTTCAGATTAAAATCGCGCAGGGTGCCAAGCCTGGCGAAGGCGGACAATTGCCTGGGCATAAAGTAGACGAGTGGATTGGCCGGGTGCGACATTCTACGCCTGGCGTAGGCCTGATTTCGCCACCACCCCATCACGATATTTACTCTATTGAAGATTTGGCACAGCTGATCTTTGATCTGAAAAACGCGAACCGTGAAGCCAGAATTAACGTAAAACTGGTGGCTTCTGCCGGCGTAGGCACCATTGCTGCCGGTGTGGCCAAAGCCCATGCCGACGTAATCCTGATTTCAGGCCACGATGGCGGTACAGGCGCTTCGCCCATTAGTTCTATTCGTCATGCCGGTGTGCCCTGGGAATTAGGTTTATCGGAATCGCACCAAACCCTGGTGAAAAATGACCTGAGAAGCCGCGTGACCCTGCAGGCCGACGGACAAATGAAAACAGGCCGCGATTTGGCCATCGCTGTATTATTAGGCGCTGAAGAATTTGGCGTAGCTACGGCTGCTTTGGTAGTGGAAGGTTGTATCATGATGAGAAAATGTCATCTGAATACCTGTCCTGTGGGTGTAGCCACGCAAGACCCTTCCTTAAGAGCGATGTTTACCGGCGATGCCGATCATGTAGTTAATCTGTTCCATTTTCTGGCCGAAGATCTGCGTGAAATTATGGCAGAACTGGGCTTCCGCACCATTAATGAAATGGTGGGACAAACCGACATGCTATCATTCAGAAAAGATGTAGACCACTGGAAGTATAAAAATCTGGATTTAAGTCCTATATTATATAAAGAACAGGCTTCAGACAAAGTAGGGCTGTTTAAGCAAATCCCCCAGGATCATGGTATTGATAAGGTGCTGGACTGGAAAATGCTTGAGGTAGCTAAGCCAGCGCTTGAACGTGAGGAGTCTGTTGAAGGTGAGTTTCATCTGTTAAATACCGACCGCGCTGTGGGCACGCTGGTTTCCAATGAAATTTCAAAACGTTATGGCAGTAAAGGCTTATGCCCTGGTACCATTACCTTTAAATATACAGGCTCTGCCGGACAAAGTTTTGCCGCGTTTGGTGCGCCAGGAATTCGTTTTGAAGTGGAAGGTGAGGCCAATGATTACTTTGGCAAAGGCTTATCAGGCAGTGAACTGGTAATTTATCCGCCCAAAGAATCTAAGTTCTCACCCAGCGAAAACATGATTATTGGCAACGTAGCCTTCTATGGCGCTACTTCGGGCGAGGCCTATATCCGTGGACTGGCCGGAGAGCGTTTCTGTGTCCGCAATTCAGGCGCTACTACTGTAGTAGAAGGTGTGGGCGATCATGGATGCGAATACATGACCGGTGGTATTGTAGTAGTATTGGGAGAAACCGGAAGAAACTTCGCGGCTGGTATGAGTGGCGGGGTAGCGTATGTGTATGATCCTGATAAGCAATTCCACAAGTATTGTAATACAGAGTTGGTGGAATTAGAAGCACTGGAAGAAGAAAACGTGCAATTGCTGAATCAACTGATTTATAAGCATTACCGCAATACCAACAGCGATGTGGCTGAAAGTATTCTCAAACACTGGCACCGTGAACTGTATCACTTTGTTAAGGTAATGCCTATAGAGTACAAAGCCGTGTTATTGAAACGGAAAGCTGCCAAAGGAAAAGAAGAAAGCCTGAATAAAGCAGCCAATAAATTACACATCAGAACAAAATTATAAGGGAATTCTAACCTTATAAAGGTATTGGATGAATGGAAGAGGATGGGTGAAATCTGCCATTGATCTACAATTGGAGCACTTATAACTATTTATTTGCCATGGGAAAACCAACAGGATTTCTGGAATTTAACCGTGAATTGCCGAAGTCAAGGAATCCGAAAAAGAGAATCAATGATTATCAGGAGTTGTATCAGGAGTTTAGTGAAGAAAAATCCAGGCAGCAGGCGGCCAGGTGCATGAATTGTGGCGTGCCATTTTGCCATAATGGTTGTCCGCTAGGTAATAATATTCCGGAATTTAACGATGCCGCATACGAAGGTAACTGGGAACTTGCTATCGAAATCTTAAGCACTACCAATAACTTTCCTGAGTTTACGGGAAGAATTTGCCCCGCGCCTTGTGAAGCTTCCTGCGTGCTGGGTATTAACAAGCCGCCTGTAACTATCGAGCATATCGAAAAAACAATCGCTGAAAAAGCATTTGAGCTAGGCTATATCAAGCCCCATATTCCTAAGAACAGAACCGGGAAAAAAGTAGCGGTAATCGGTTCAGGCCCTTCTGGACTGGCAGCGGCGGCCCAGCTCAATAAAGCAGGACATTGGGTAACCGTTTTTGAAAAAAGCAGCCAGTTGGGTGGCTTACTCCGGTTTGGTATTCCTGATTTTAAACTGGAAAAATGGGTAGTAGAGCGCCGTACTGAAATCATGAAAGAGGAAGGCGTAACCTTTAAAACCAGTGTGCATGTAGGCAAAGATGTAACCGCTCAGGAATTGCAAAATGAATTTGATGCCGTACTTTTCTGTACAGGAGCGGAAGTACCACGCGACCTGCCTATCCCAGGCCGTGAACTGAAAGGTGTTCATTTCGCGATGGATTTTCTGACGCAGCAAAATAAAAGAGTTTCCGGTGAGGCCTACGATGAAAGCAAAGCCATCTATGCTACCGGTAAAAATGTAATTGTAATTGGTGGGGGCGATACCGGTTCCGATTGTGTGGGTACTTCTAACCGCCACAAGGCAAAAACTGTATCGCAAATAGAGCTTCTTTCCAAACCACCTGCCGAAAGAACGGAAGATAATCCCTGGCCGAACTGGCCGCTGATACTACGCTCTTCCTCATCTCATGAAGAAGGATGTGAACGAGACTGGTCGGTGCTTACCAAAGAATTTATTGGCGATGAGCAGGGAAATCTGAAAGGTTTGCGATTGGTGAAAATTGAATGGAAGCCAGATGAAAATGGTAGGACCAAGATGGTGGAAATTGCTGGTACCGAATTTACACTGCCCTGCGAACTGGCGTTATTGGCTGTCGGATTTGTATATACTGAGCCTACGGGTATTGTAAAAGATCTGGAGTTGGAACTGGATAACCGGGGAAATATAAAGGCAACTGAAGGACAATACCAAACCAATGTGCCCAATGTATTTGCTGCTGGGGATGCCCGTCGGGGTCAGTCGCTTGTGGTTTGGGCCATCTCCGAAGGCAGAGAAGCCGCAAAAGCTGTTGACATTTACCTGATGGGAGCATCTAACCTGGAATCAAAAGATGATTCATATCTGAATATGGGGATGTAACAGCTTCCTATTCAAATTTAAATTTAAACTGATTTTTAAAGCCTTGTCTCAAATGCAAGGCTTTTTTTATCTTGTTGCAGCCGTCTTTTTATTTTTTTATCAATATATTTAACCTGTATAAAATTGGGGAAGCATGAAAATATATTGGTTTATCAGTTTATTCTTTTTAATATCCTCAGCGCATGCACAAACGAAACTTGTTAAACTGGATGAAGATGCTTTTTCACTGGGTCCATGCGAACCATCCATTACCCTCAATCCTAATAATCCTTCCGAACTTGTGGCCAGCAGTGTGCTGAACCGCATATATTATTCAAAAAATGGGGGAAAATCATGGAAGAAAAAGAAATTGAAATCTTCATTAGGCGTATGGGGCGACCCCTGTGTGGTAGCCAATTATAAGAACAGGTTTTTCTTTTTTCATTTATCCGATCCTGAAGACAAAGGCTGGGATTCGGAAAAACTCCTGGACCGCATGGTTTGTCAGTATTCTGATGATGGGGGGAAAAGCTGGTCTGATGGCGTGGGAGTAGGGTATAGAGACGACCGCCACGACCAGGATAAAGAATGGGCCGCTGTCAACGCTGGTAATAATGAAATATACCTTACCTGGACTGAGTTTGATAAATATGAAAGTACAGCACCCAACGACAGTACGTACATCCTGTTTGCAAAATCAACAGATTCGGGAGAAACCTGGAGTGAGCCTATCCGAGTTAATCAGTTAGCAGGCAATTGCCTGGATGATGACCTGACCGTAGAAGGCGCTGTGCCTGCCGTGGGGCCCAACGGACAAATTTATGTGGCGTGGGCATTTGATCAGAAAATATACATAGACCGTTCAAAAGATGGTGGAAAAACCTGGCTACCTGAAGATAAAGTGGTAGCCGAACAACCAGGGGGCTGGAGTTTCGATATTCCCGGTGTCAGTCGCAGCAATGGCCTTCCGGTAACTGCCTGCGATACCAGCAAAAGTGATTACCATGGCACGGTATATGTAAACTGGACCGACCAGCGGAATGGGGAAGATGATACCGATGTATGGATTGCCAAATCTACTGATCAGGGGAATACCTGGTCGGAACCGATACGGATTAATGATGATGAGCCTGGTAAACAGCAGTTTCTTACCTGGATGGCGATTGATCCGCTTACCGGATTCTTGTATGTAGTATTTTACGATAGGCGCGCCTATGCCGACACCCAAACCGACGTATATGTAGCTTATTCTACAGATGGTGGAAAAACTTTTGCAAACCGGAAGATTACAGAGGAACCATTTGTAACCCACGATGGTCCGTTTTTTGGCGACTATAACAATATTGTGGCGTATGACGGGAAAATCCATCCGGTATGGACGCAGATGGAAGGAATGAAAACAAGTGTGTGGACCACTGTAATCAGGCATGAAGAACTGGTAGCAAAAAAGCCTTGAAAGTAAAATGGAATTTCATGTTTTAGCTGACGACCGGGAGTATAAAAGCAAAGTGCCCGGTTTACTTGGAAAAATAGAAAATACTATCGTAACCAAAGCGCACTTGCCTGTAGGCGACTATCTGGTAAATGATTATTTACTTATTGAGCGAAAAACACTAACCGATCTGGCGGCTTCTATCAAAAGTGGACGATTGTTCGCGCAAATGTTTCAACTGGCTCAATCTGGTAAAAAATGTGTGTTGTTGTTAGAAGGTACTGCTTCGGATCTGATGAATTCTGGCATGCGCCGTGAAGCTATTCAAGGAGCTTTAATACACATTACCCTACGATTGGAAATTCCGATGCTGAGAGCGAAAGATGCTGAAGAAAGTGCCAGAATTATCAGGTATACAGCAAAGCAACTGGAACAGCCCGCCTATAAAAAAACCAAGGTGAAGCGCTATCGGTCTGTAAAATTAAAGAGTAAACAGAAAAAACAGCTTTATCTGCTACAGGGCTTGCCTGGTGTGGGGCCTGAGCGTGCGCATGCGTTGCTGGAGCGGTTTGGCAGTGTAGAAAATATAGTGCAGGCTTCTGAAAAAGAATTACAAACCGTACCTGGCATCGGCCAGTATGTTGCCCGGCAAATCCGCTGGATACTGGAAGAACCAGATGCATTATATGGAAAATATAAATATACCTGACCAGCTGAATTCGCGCGAATTCAGCGAACGGATTCGCGCAATTAGCGTGAATTTGGCTAATGCATGGGAAAACTAGCTTATAGTTTAAAATATGGTTTTCAATGGTATTCAAAAGTTTATTGCAGGATATTTGTACCAGAAAACTATTTTGTAGAACTGAAATGGTGTCATAAAATATGGTTAACATGAAAGCCCCCCTGGAGATACTCAAAAACAAGTTTGGTTATAGCAGCTTTCGCAATGCTCAGGAAAATATCATTACCAGTATTCTGAACAAACAGGATACGTTGGTGCTGATGCCCACCGGGGGAGGCAAATCATTGTGCTACCAGATTCCCGCCCTAATTTTTGATGGATTAACTGTGGTGGTTTCCCCATTAATCGCCCTGATGAAGGATCAGGTCGATGCCTTAAAACTGAATGGTATTCCGGCTGCTTATTTTAATTCAACATTATCTGCTTCTGAACAGAACAAGTTAATAAAGCAGCTTCAGAAAAATGAAATAAAGCTCCTGTATCTGGCTCCTGAACGGTTAGTAGGAGCCGAAAGTGGTTTTCTTAATTTTTTAAAAAGCCTGAATGTGGATTTGTTTGCTATCGACGAAGCGCACTGTATTTCCCACTGGGGGCATGACTTCCGTCCGGAATACAGCATGCTTTCCCGGCTCCGGGAAGTGTTCAAAGGTGTACCGGTAATGGCCCTGACCGCTACGGCCGACAAACTTACCCGGAAGGATATCGCCGAGAAGCTGCACCTGCAATCCCCTAAAATTTTTATTTCCAGCTTCGACCGGAAAAATATTTCCTACAAAGTGGCTCCTAAAAGAAACAGTTTTGGAAAATTATTGGATTTTCTGGGCGAGCACCGGGAAGATGCCGGCATTATCTATGTGCTTTCAAGGGCCTCTACGGAAGATCTGGCCGAACGGCTGAACGATGAAGGTTTCTCTGCCAAACCCTATCATGCCGGTTTGAACAGGGAGGTCAGGGAACAGCATCAGGACATGTTCCTGCGCGATGAGGTGAAAATTATTGTGGCTACCATTGCTTTTGGCATGGGCATCGATAAATCAAATGTGCGCTTTGTGGTGCATATGGATCTGCCCAAAAATATTGAAAGCTATTACCAGGAAACCGGTCGTGCGGGTAGAGATGGACTGAAGAGTAGTGCCCTTTTATTTTACAGCTATGCCGATGTGGTTAAACTGAAAAGTTTTATTGAAATTGAAGGGAATGCGATTCAAACGCAGGTGCTTGAGAAGAAGCTGAATGAAATGGCTGAGTTTGGTGATTTAAGAACCTGTCGGAGGAAATACATTCTGAACTATTTTGATGAAGAAGCAGACAGCTACTGTGGCAACTGCGACATATGCCTGACTGATGTTGAGAAATTTGATGGAACCCTGATCGCCCAAAAAGCTCTTTCCGCCATTGCCCGGCTGGAAGAGCGGTTTGGTGTTTCCTATGTGATAGATTTTCTAAGAGGCTCACAATCGGCAAAAATATGGGACCAGCACAAGCAGTTGAAAACCTATGGGGTAGGCGCTGAAATCAGCAAAGAAGACTGGCGAAGATATATCAACGACCTGATGCATCTGGGATATCTGCAAAAAGAAGATGGAAAATACCCGCTGTTGAAGCTTACCGAGAAAAGCTGGCCGGTGTTGCATGGCAAAGAAAATGTAATGCTGATCGCCACAATCTCAGACAAAGAAGCAGTGGAAGAAGCAAATGTCACTGCATACGATAATGGATTGTTTACAGTACTGAAAACTTTGCGTAATCAACTGGCACAGAAAGAAGGTGTACCTGCTTATATTATCTTTTCTGATAGCACGTTGCAGGAATTGGCTACTTATCTTCCCGAGCATACCAGTCAGCTCAGACAAATATCCGGATTTGGTGAGGTGAAAACGGAAAAATATGGGAAGCTGTTTCTGAAAAAAATAACCGGTTATATGGAAGAAAATAACCTTACCTCCAGAATGACTTTAAAAAACCCGAAGAAATTCAGAAACTCCCGTAAAACCAAGTCGAAAAGAAGTAAGGAAGATACCAAAGCCATCTCTTTCAATTTATATCAGGAAGGTAATTCTATAGAAGAAATCGCCAGGTTACGCGAGCTAAACGCTTCCACCATTATGGGACATCTGTCACATTTTATTTTAGAAGGAAATCTGGAAATCCATGAATTTGTTTCAAAAGAAAAGGTTCATCTGATAAGCAAAGCGGTTGCCCTACATGGCGATGCGGCTTTAAATCCTATTAAAAATGAAGTAGGCGATGCAGTGACATACGGAGATATCAGAATGGTAATTAACCATTTGAAAAGAAAGCACAGCATTTAGAATTTAATTTTTCGGATATGCTACACAATTACCTAACTATCCTCTGGCGCAATATCTATCGCCAGCCTGTGCATTTTATCCTGAATTTATCGTGCCTTACTTTGGGCATAACCGCTGCCTTGCTGGTTTTGCTTTATCTGGATTTTGAACTTAATTATGATCGTTCTCATACGTATGCGGATCGCATCTACCGGATAGATACCCGATCTATTACGACGCATGAAAAAGTAATAGAGGTAGACTGGCAGTCAACACCCGCTAATTTTGGCCCTTTCTTACAGCAGGATTATCCTGAAATAGAAAGGTGGGTACGGTTTTTCACTTTCTGGCAAAACGACGCGGTAAATTTCGAATACCAGAAAAAGATTTACGAGGAAGCAGATGTATTTGCAGCAGATTCCAGTGTTTTTCAAATATTCTCTTTTGATTTGATTGAAGGTAATCCTGAAAATGCCCTGAAAGGTCCGGATAAAATCGTGCTTTCAGAAAGTTTTGCCAAACGCATATTTGGGGATAAAAATCCCATAGGTGAAATTCTGCTCAGCCGACTGCCACATAATCTGCCTGATACAGAGGAAGCTTATAATTTGCTGGTAACAGGTGTATACCGTGATATGCCTAAAAACTCTCATCTTATTGCCCAGGCTATGGTTTCCGCAGAAACAGATCCTCATTTGGATAACTATTACTTCAATGACTTTAATGTTTTCACCTATGCGCTGCTTTATTCGGAAGTTAACCCTGTAGATTTCACACCAAAATTATCACAGATTTATGAAAAATATTTAAGTGCCGATCGTGAACCAGTGTTAATGAGTGCTCATCACGAATTAACGCCCATTACCAAAATCCATCTGAAAGAAACCGGCGGCTTAACCTATATCTATATTTTCAGCGGAGTAGGATTGCTCCTGTTACTAATTGCCAGCGTAAGTTATGTAAACCTCACTACGGCTCAGGCAGGGCGGCGGGCTTTGGAAATAGGCATTCGTAAAGTGATGGGATCAAACCGAAGGCAACTCATTGTCCAGTTCCTGACCGAATCTTTATTTTTTACTTTAGTGGCATTAACGCTGGCAATTGGGCTGGTGATGCTATCGATAAGCCAACTGAATGAAATGCTGGGGTTACAATTGGCGGTAGCGCAATTATGGCAACCGCAATTGCTGTTCGGTATGCTGGTAATCGTGCTGTTGCTAGGGGTACTCGGCGGAAGTTATCCCGCGTTTTTCCTTTCATCTTTCGAACCTGTAACAGTAACAAAAGGCCGACGCATACAAGGAGCCCCTTTCCGCAATGTGCTGGTAGCCGTCCAGTTCGCGGTAGCTATTTTTGTGCTTATCTGTACAGGTATGATCTGCCATCAGTTGCGGTACCTGCGGCAAAAAGATTTAGGCTTCGACCAGCAGCAAATGGTAATGCTGACCCTTCCTAATAGTAAATAGCAAAAGCTGGATGTGTTCAATAAAACTTTACTGCAAAGCCCTTATCTGGTTTCAACCGGTAGCTCCAATTTCATTCCCGGTACCAACGACATGGTTCAGGGTCCGATTAGTGCTGATGGTTCGGCAGACCAGCAGCCAAAGTTTGTTCGACGAGGAGCCATTGATGATGGTTTTCTGCCAACGATGAATATAGCATTGATAGCAGGAAGAAATTTCTCTCGTGATTTTCCTGCCGATGCTTCTCAGCATGTTATTGTGAATGAAACCCTGGTACGCACTTTTGGCTTGAAAGACCCTATTGGAGAAAAAATCCGGTTGGGAGATAAAGGGAATCCTAATTTTCTGGTAATTATTGGCGTGATCAAAGATTTTCATCAAAGCTCACTGCACCATGCAATTGAACCTCATCTGTTCCAACTCAAACCCACTCATCATATAGCGATTAAAGTTGAAAAAGATTTACAGGCAGGTATGCGTCATATTGAAAATAGCTGGGCAAAAGTATTTCCAGATGAGCCATTTACTTATAATTTTCTGGACGATAAACCGCAAAATAGCTATGAAACTGATCAGATACGGGGAAAAGTATTTTTGCTGTTTTCTCTGTCAACCATCTTTATTGCTTTCCTGGGACTGTTCGGGCTGGCGTCCTATCTGGCAAAGCAACGAATCAAAGAAGTGGGAATCCGCAAAGTACTGGGAGCCAGTTCAGGAGATATTGTGGTATTAATGACCCGTAATTTTCTGTTTCTGGTACTATCAGCCGCATTACCTGCTTTTTTAGCGGCCTGGTATGTGGTAAACCAATGGCTGGAAAACTTTGCTTTCCGAACGGAAATGAGCTATCCGCTCTATGGTTGGGTACTGGCAGCCATTCTGCTACTCACCTTAATTACCACCGGGCTGCACGCCATTCGTGCCGCACAGCTTAATCCGGCAGAGAAACTTTAAAGTTTGAGTGAAAGCGGTAGTATTTCTGATTTGAATTTGATTTTGTTTTTTTTTGAAATTTGATCAAATTTCATTACTCATCAGATTCTGCCACTTCGCTAACAGGTCTCAGGTTAGCAGGTATTTCATCGCTGATGTAAGGATATACCTCTACAAAGTTGGTTTGGGTAATGGACGGTACGTCATAAGGCACCAGCATAGCGGCAAAAAATTCTTCTACTTTTTCAAAAGCCTGCTTTACATGCAAGGCACAAACCAGCAAATAGGTATTTACTTTTACTTCTTTGTCGTTACCGCTTACCGTAGCATAAGTCACCTTGCACTTGAACCAGGTTTCCGCTTCTTCAGAAGGCACTACGTCTTCAATATTGGTTTTGCCGATGTTGGTAACGGCAAATTCACCGGGCAGTTCCCGGCCAACAACGTCATGAATACGTGCTTCGGCATCGGTATACGAAACCGCATCTAGTAAATATGCGTCGGTTACCTGCTTTAACGAGCCATCTTCGTTTTGCTTTCCATATCTGATTTTACACGAATACCAGGTTTTCATAATTGACTTTTTATTGAAAATGAAAAAATTTTAAAGGTTGCAAAGATATAAACCTGCTCCTTTTATCGATGCCCGGGGAACAATAATTTCTGTAAAATAAAAAAATATTTGCTTTAGCGGTTATGGCAGGAAATAAGAGATTGAATCGCACCTGGAATAAGTAAAGAAAACTTGCTGTTTGTCATAATGCCAATTTGTGAAGCAATTTATTTTTCCGCTATTTTGGAGGTTGAACTCAATTATGCTTCATGAACTTCCATAAATACTTACTGTTTATTCTGCCATTCTGCATTATTACTGCATTAAAAGCACAGGAATTACAAAGTCCTGCCGAATTTCTGGGTTACGAACTGGGAGAAAGATTTACGCCCCACCACCGGGTTATCGATTATTTTGAGCATGTAGCTGCTGTACGCCCCAACATCAAACTTGTGCAATATGGCGAAACGTATGAGCACCGACCTTTGTACACGGCCTTTATCGCTTCACCTGAAAATTTCAGTCGTTTGGAAGAAATCAGGCAAAATAATATGCGCAGAACCGGGCTAGAAACAGGGAATGTAAACGATGACCAAACAGCGATTGTGTGGTTAAGTTTTAATGTACATGGTAACGAAGCCGTTTCTACCGAAGCGGTAATGCAGGTGTTGTATAATCTGGCCGATCCCAATAATACCCAAACACAACAATGGCTGGAAAATACAGTAGTGATTTTAGATCCATGCGTGAATCCCGATGGGCACGACCGGTACGTGAACTGGTATAACCAAAAAGCCAATCATCCTTACAACCCAACCTATTTCTCTTGGGAACATCAGGAACCCTGGCCGGGTGGAAGAGCCAATCATTATCTGTTCGACCTGAACCGTGACTGGGCCTGGCTTACGCAGCAGGAATCGCGGCAACGATTAAAAATATATAACGAATGGTTACCACAGGTGCACGTCGATTTCCACGAGCAGGGTATCAATGAACCTTATTACTTCGCGCCTGCTGCCGAACCCTTACACGAGCTGATTTCGCCCTGGCAAAAAGAATTTGAACAAATGATTGGTAAGAACAATGCCCAGTATTTCGATAAAAAAGGCTGGTTGTATTTTACCAAAGAACGCTTCGACCTGCTGTACCCCAGTTATGGCGATACGTATCCGGTGTATAATGGTGCCATTGGCATGACCTACGAACAAGGCGGTTCCGGCCGGGCAGGATTGGGCGTAATTACCGACGAAGGCGATACGCTTACGCTGAAAGACCGCATTGCCCACCATATTACCACAGCGCTTTCCACCATTGAAATTACCGCCGGCAATGCCGAAAAAGTGGTAGATGAATTTGCGGCATTTTATCAGCAAAATCAGAATAATCCGGCAGGAAAATACAAGAGCTTTGTGATTAAGGCAGGCAACCAGCCGGAGAAATTAGCAGCATTAAAAAAGTTGCTCGACCAACACAAAATCCAATATGGATCGGGGAATTCCCGCAAGGGGCTGGAAGGATTTAATTTCCGGAATGGGAAAACCGAAGATGTTCGTATTGAAAGCAACGATATAGTAGTTTCTGCTTACCAACCCAAATCCATACTGGCCCAGGTACTGTTTGAACCGGTTACCCAACTGAACGATTCTATTACCTACGACATCACCGCCTGGTCCTTACCCTACGCCTATGACCTGGATAGTTATGCTTTGACCCAGAGAGTAAACGTGCAGGAAGCACCAGCACCGACTGGGTTCAATCCTGTTCAGAAAGATGCGTCTGCCTATGCGTATCTGCTAAAATGGCAGGGTCCGGCTGATGTTACCTTTTTAGCGCAACTACTGAAACAGGGTGTAAAAGCCCGGTTTGCCGAACTGGCATTTACGGTCGTGGGCAATACCTATGCACCAGGAACTTTAATTATTACCCGTGCTGATAACGAAGATTTGGGCAGTGCCTTTGATGATAAAGTGGTACTACTGGCGAATAACTTAAAAGAAGAACTGATCCCCGTTGCTACCGGTATGGTAGCGCAGGGCAAAGATTTTGGCTCAGAAACAGTGCATTATATCAAAAAACCCAATATTATGCTGCTTGCCGGGGAAGGCACCTCCTCATTATCGTTTGGCGAAGTATGGCATTACTTTGAAGAACAAATTCAGTATCCGGTAACTATTGTGAACACAAGTGATGTGGAGAATGCCGATCTGAATGATTTTGATGTG
>JBGTIS010000138.1:0-22454 GCA_041745535.1 Cyclobacteriaceae bacterium
AAAGCATTGAAATAAAAAAAATAGAATAAAAGAGAAACAGGATAACGATAGGATTGGGAAATTTTGAGCAATGGCAGGTAATTTAGGAAAAGTAAAACCTACCCCCAACAATTAAGGTCTTTAGATAGATATACTGTATCATTCTTGCACAGCTTTCTGTATTATTTTGAAACACTTTAGGATAGACACTGATGTAAAAATAGGCTAAAACCGCTTACATTGCATATGGCACATTTTTTAAGGGATGAAGCTATATCTCAACCTAAAGTTTTCATGCCATGCTACGCAACTACCTCCTCATCGCCTACCGCAACCTTTGGCACAACAAAGTGTATGCCCTGATCAACATTTTTGGCCTGGCCATCGGCCTCACCGCCGCCTTATTCATCTTTCAATATGTGCAGTTTGAGCGGAGTTATGATAACTTTCACGAAAATGCGGATAACATTTATCGGGTTATTGTTCAGGTTACTCAAAATGAAGTTCAAGCTTCCCCTGAACATGTTATGATCTCTGAATTCCCTCCGGCGATTAAGAGAGCATGTCCAGAGGTGTTGGATTATGCCCGCTTATACCAGGATAACACCGACAACTTCATCATCTCATTCAATGCTGAGGATGGCACTCCTCCCCTGGATTTCCTGGAAAAAAAAGTATTTTATGGGGATGCCTCCTTTATGGAAATGTTTTCTTTTCCTATGATCGTGGGAGATGCGGTGAAAGCTTTACAGCAACCTAATTCTCTGCTTTTATCCGAGAGTATGGCAAAAAAGTTTTTTGGAGCTAACTGGCAGGAGACCGACCCTATTGGTAAAATGCTGACCATTAATGGAGAGCGAGCATTCATGGTACAAGGCATATTTGAAGATGTTCCTGCAAACTCACATATCAAGTTTGAAGTGCTCTTATCTTTACCAACACTGGCAGTGGAATTGAATTATGAAACTGAATTGCGGTGGGGGTTTCCTACCTATCTACAGGTTGATCCTCGAGTTGATATCAGAAAACTTGAGGAGAAGTTGAAAGAAATTATCTATGAACTCTATGGAGACCTAATAAGAAGTAGAAATGTGGAATTTAATTTTTATTTACAACCTGTTAGGGATACCCATTTGCATTCTTTCGACTATCAGTCAGAGCTTGAAGTCAGGGGGAGTAACACTATCTTGCAATTTCTCCTGATCACAGCTTTTTTCATCCTTATCCTGGCCTGGATCAATTATGTAAACTTGTCTACCGCCCGGGCGGTAAAGAGGGCCAAAGAAGTAGGCATCCGTAAAGTAGTAGGAGCCGGAAGAAGGCAGTTGATTACCCAGTTTTTGCTGGAATCTTTCCTGATTAACCTGTTAAGTATCGTGGTGGCGATTACTTTGTACCAACTTTGCTTCCCTTACTTTACCAATTTGGTGCAGAAAGAAATCCCGATCAATTCTCTGCTAGAAAAACTTTGGTTTTTGACAAGTATTGTACTGGTATTGGTTCTCGGTACACTGTTGTCTGGTGGATATTCAGCTTTCGTATTATCCTCTTTCAAGGCAGTAAGCATCATGAAGGGAAAATTTCATAGTTCTGCCCGGGGGATATTAATACGAAAAAGTTTGATCGTATTTCAGTTCATCATTTCCGTCGGGCTGATCATCGGTACTTTCAGTGTATACCAGCAATTGGTGTTCATGAAAAATCATGAGATGGGGTACGACATGTCACAAAAACTTATTATTAGAGCACCCATGATTACAGATGAAAACTATGCCCAACATTATGAAAGCCTTCAAACAACTTTGCAAAAATTTCCGGAGGTGCGTCAGGTGACAGCCTCTCATGTATCGCCTGGAGACTCAAAGCAGAAGGGGGCCTATTGGGTGTTGAATAAGAAGCAACCAGAAAAACAGAAAGTGGTCTCTTTTAACACTGTGGATTATGACTATCTGAAAACCTACAAAATACAACTATTGCACGGAAGGGATTTTTCCAGGGAATTTCCTTCAGACAAAGATGCGGCAATCATCACAGAGGATTTGGCTTTACAGTTAGGTTTTGATCCTCCTGAAACCGCATTGCAGGAAAAAGTCATGATTGATGATCCTACTATTAAAAAAGATTTTACGATTATTGGAATTATTAAAAATCTGAGCCTATATTCATTAAAACTTGAGCAACGCGGCATGGTATTTTTATTAGGAAAAGATGATAGTCAGGAGTTTTTAACTTCTACCGCTCAGTTTCCCTTTACTTATTTTACCGTAGAGCTAGGTAGCCTATCCCATTTACAGGAAAATATTGCCAGCATAGAGAAATTGTACAAAAGTCACTTTCCCGGCAATCCCTTCACCTACTTTTTCCTGGACGATTATTTCAATGCCCAATACCGGGCTGAAGAGCAGTTTGGCAAAGTATTTACCGCTGCCAGCGGACTGGCTATTTTCATTGCCTGTTTAGGATTATTCGGTCTCTCCGCTTTCATGGTAAAACAACGTACCAAAGAGATTGGTATCCGCAAAGTACTGGGAGCTTCTCTTCAAAGTATGCTGATGCTCCTTTCTAAAGATTACATCAAACTGCTGTGTATTGCTAGTCTCATTGCCTTGCCCATTGCTTATTTCAGTCTGCAACGGTGGCTGGAAAGCTATATGGTCCGCATCCAACTTTCCTGGTGGTTGTTCCTCATTCCTGTGGTGATTGTCATCTTCATCGCTTTGTTGACGGTGAGTTTTCAGACGATCAGGGCTGCCCTCACCAACCCGGTTCATTCACTCAGGCATGAATAAGTCATAATCAACATTTGGCTGAATCAAAATTAAATTCAAAAAATAGAATTAGTGGTAAAAATACCACCAACAGGGAGTTCTACATCGGCATTAAACCAGCAAGATGAAAGGCACAACCATGCTGCAAGTGTACTAAACGTGTAAATTCAGTGGCAAAGGAGCACCGTTTACCCCCAGAATAAGCAATTTCAATGGCATCGCGGCGTTTTTTTGCCATTTTTCCCACTTTCTGAATTGAAAAACCTACGTCACCCATACCCCATCAAAGCATTGAAATAAAAAAATAGAATAAAAGAGAAATATGATGATGATAGAATTGGGAAATTTTGAGCGATGCCAGGTAATTTAGGAAAGGTATCAAAGAAAGTTTTGAGACGTTTCTCCCGATGAGTAACCAGGAAAGACAACTCGTTACGAGTAAAGTCAGGGAACACTCTTTGAAAAGAATTGATTTTAAGTGCTGACTCCCCATGCAAACATTATACTTTCGTGGTGGAAGGGTGCTTGAAAATGTATGGAGTTGATGCTAACGGGATTAATCATAACATTCAATTTGCTGCTGAAAACGATTGGGTTGCGGATATAAGCAGTTTTCATTCGGGAAAGGCCAGTCAGATGTATATTGAAACTTTGGAGCCATCCACTATCATAACCATTGAAAAACAGGATTTATACCATTTGTATTTATCAGTTCCTAAACTCGACCGGATATTCAAAGTGATCATTGAGAATAAGTTTGTGGAACTCCAGAATCGTGTTCTTCAAATCTTCAGTAGGTATGCTGGCCATACAGGTTGCTCAAAAACAAGGTCTTAGCGTAATTGCAACTACCCGAAACCAGAAAAAGAAGGAGGTACTCTTAGAGAATGGAGCAACCCATGTATTGATTGATGATGGTAATCTGAAGGATCAAATCCGATCAATTTATCCAGATGGCGTTGATAAAGTACTTGAATTGGTGGGTGCGGGCACATTAAAGGATTCGCTACAATGTATCAGGCCAGGTGGCACGGCCTGTATGACAGGAATGCTTTCTGAGAATTGGTCAATTGCGGATTTCGCGCCGATGGAGTTTATTCCCGCAACAGTTCGATTAACCATTTATGACAGTGGGCAGATCAAAAGCCCAGCCAACGTTTTTCAAACATTTATAGAATCCATAGAATCTGGGGAGTATACATTGAAGATCGGGAAGGTATTCAGGCTGGATCAAATTGTTGAAGCTCATAAACTCATGGAAAGTAATCCAGCTGATGGGAAGATTGTAGTATTGACGTAGGATAGCGTATTAAATGTGTATAAGCTTAATGCGGGCATAATAGCTAAAACTGAACTTTTTTACTTTTAATAAACTTTCGTGCAGGTAGCCAGTGAATCGCTCAGGCGCAGGGCTTCCAGTCCTGATGCCTCATCAATGGAACCAGGGCGCTGTCCGTTGCATTGAAGATAAATTTAATTATAAAAATGAAATACCATGATTATCCTGTTACAAGAAGTTCACTTGACGGGCTAAGGCCTGCTATTCATTTTCAGCACAGGGCTGAGTTGGGCTACATAGGCGCGGAAGCCCTGTTCGTTAAAACCTATTTTTGAAAATTGGATTGCGAATAACAGGTATTTTTCAAAGAAATTACTCAATCAGATTTTGAAAAAATTGAGGAGAATTCTCTGGATGATAAATAACGAAACGCCAATAATAAAAAAGCCTGGCGATTGAACCAGGCTTTCTATGGTTTGGCATCTAAATCTTATCCTTTGTAAAACTGCCATTTACCAGCCGCCAGATATCCAAAGGATTATCATTCTGTAATTCGGGTGGTAAACTGGATTGCGGAAAATCCTGGTAACAGATAGGCCGTGAAAATCGGTTGATGGCGGCAGTACCTACCGAAGTGGTTTTTGAATCGGTTGTAGCCGGGTACGGACCTCCGTGAATCATGGCGTACCCCACTTCTACACCGGTAGGAAAACCATTGATGATCAGTCGGCCTACTTTCCGTTCCAGCAGGTCAATTAATTTGGCATATTCTTTCAGATCATCCTCATTGGCATACAAAGTAGCGGTAAGGTGCCCTTCGATATTTCTGGCGATTTCCAAAAGCTCATCTTTATGCTGCGCCGATACCAGCAGGGTAGAAGGTCCAAAAACTTCCTCGGTAAGCTCCGGATTTGCCAAAAAGTTGTCTGCCGTAGTTTTCAATAAATAGGAAGTGGCCTGATAATCGGTTTCGCCCTGTTTGCCGGTAGCCACAATCATTACTTTGTCCTGTTCAATAAATTTTTTAACCCCTGTATCATATGCTTTTTTGATACCACCGGTTAGCATAACCCCTGCCGTAGCGGCGCCTATGTGATTGCCTGCCGTGCGAATAAAATTATCCGTCTCATCAGCATCCAGCGCTACCACCAAACCCGGATTGGTACAAAATTGCCCCACACCCAAATTTACGGAAGCAGCCAGCCCCTGGGCAATGGCATCACTTTTTTCTTTCAGGGCACCGGGCAATACAAACAGCGGATTAATGCTGCCCATTTCAGCGTACACCGGAATGGGTTCTTTTCGCCTTACAGCGGTATCGTACAAAGCTTTGCCACCCCGAAACGATCCGGTAAAACCAATGGCTTTGATCAGCGGATGGTTTACCAGTGCCATACCTACTTCTACGGAAGCTCCCTGCAACAGCGAGAAAACGCCTTCGGGCATGCCGGTAGCTTTTGCTGCTTTTACGATGGCATTGCCGACCATTTCTGAAGTACCCGGATGTGCCGGATGTCCTTTTACCACAATGCTGCAACCAGCCGCCAGCGCGGAAGCCGTATCGCCACCTGCCACAGAGAAAGCCATTGGAAAGTTACTGGCACCGAAAATGCCCACCGGTCCTAAAGCAATGTGCATTTGCCGGATATCGGGTTTGGGGGCAGGTTTTCGGTCAGGATCAGCCGTATCGATGCGGGCATCCAGCCAGGAACCTTCTTTCAGCAGGGTGGCGAATAGCCGTAGCTGATTGACGGTACGGCCGCGTTCGCCGCTAAGCCTGCCTTCGGGCAATCCGGTTTCTACCATGCAGCGCTGAATCAGCTCATCGCCTAAAGCCACGATCTCATCAGCTATTTTTTCCAGAAAGGTCGCTTTTTCCTTTCCGCTTTTTTTTCTGTAAACCATAAAGGCTTCTTCTGCCTTTTGCGCAGCCTTGTTAATTTCTTCGGTGGTAGCTTCCCAGAATTCGGGCAGTAAGGTACTGCCATCATTGGGGTTTATCGCTGTAAAAGCTTTTGATCCTGTTTTCGAAAACTGACTCGCTATAATTTGTTCTCCGGTGATTGTCATGAAAATATAAATGTTGGTGAATAGTAAAAAATATGATGCTGATGTTACTCAACATAATTGACTAAAGTGCCTATGGGGGCTATGGTGATCCGTATTTCGTCACCGGATGCCAGGGTAAAATTATCGTCGGGAATAATACCCGTACCGGTCATCAAAAAGCATCCGTACTCGAAAGAACACTCTCTGAATAAAAAGTCTACGAGTTCCTGGGGCTTTCGTTTCATCTGATTGAAAGAGACACTATTCTGTACTACAGTTTTTCCAGACCGGATGATTTCCAGCACAATGTCTGTTTCGGCAGGAAGCGGGCTTTCAGGAACATACACACAAGGGCCAATACCCGCGCTTTTATCGTAGGTTTTGGCTTGCGGCAGGTACAATGGGTTTTGCCCTTCAATGCTTCGGGAACTCATATCGTTGCCAATGGTATATCCTGTAATTTTGCCTTTGAAATTTACAAACAGGGTAAGTTCCGGTTCGGGCACATCCCATTTTGAATCTTTGCGGATTCTTACTTTTTCGCCGGAGCCGGCTGCCCGATAGGCGGTACCTTTGAAAAACAGTTCCGGTCTTTCAGCCTGGTATACCCGGTCGTAAAAGTCGCCACCTCCCGCGTCTTTCGACTCTTCCATCCGGGCTTCCCGGCTGCGGTAATAAGTAACGCCAGCACCCCATATTTCCTGTTTTTCTACAGGAGCCAATAAATCTTCCTGTATCATGACTTCTCCCTTTTCAGTAGGTGAGAGCAATTGAATGTCTTTGGCAATTTCCTGATACAGGTGATCTCGGTTCAGAAATAAATTCCAGTCGATATCCGAGAGGTAGTATTTTTGGGCATGTTCTATCAAAATTCCATTGCGAGTTCTGTAAACTTTAAAACTTTTACTCATGTGTCGTGCTTTATATTGTTTACGGGAAATTATTTAAAAAAAACATTAGTATCAATTTTAAAATATTTCTTTACCAGATTCCTTTATCTTTGTAAATATTCATATTAATTATATTGCTATGCGTTTAAGAAGCCTTATTCCTGTATTATTTTGTTTTTTCGTAGTGGTAACGGGTTGTGTTACCAAATCCGCTTCCACCAGTAAAGTAGGTTATAGTGAAGACCTGGAAAAATATCGTCCTGATTTTTCCGACTCTATTAAAACTGCTGATGAAGGCAATATAGATAACAACAATGCTGAGGATATTCGAACCTATAGCGGGCAAAGCATTAAACCCACCAATGATATTACCGATTCGCTCAATGTTTTTTTAAATACCATGGCTGAAATGAACAAAGAATACGATTCTTATACAGGGTATACCATACAGGTATATTCGGGTTCAGACCGCGATGCGGCCAACAAAGCCAAAGAAAAAGTATATAGAACCGTAGAAGATGCCCAACCTGTTATAGAATTTGAAGCCCCCAGCTGGCGGGTTCGGGTAGGAAAATTTTACGATCGCCTCGATGCTCAGAAAACCTACAACGAATTAAAATCTAATTTCTCCAACGTAATTATTATACCCAAAAGATTTAAGCTTAGTGAATAGATTTTTTGAGCGGATTCCGTTTCAAAGCTTATTATTCTTATTTTAACTTTTATGGACATTAAAGAAAAAATAAAACACCTGGCAAAAGATTTTGCCGTGGATATAACCCACATACGCCGCCATTTACACAGCCATCCTGAATTATCTTTCCAGGAATATAATACTGCCGCGTTTGTAGCTGAAAAACTTAAATCATTCGGCATTACACCAAAAGAAAAAGTTGCCGGTACAGGTCTTACCGCTACCATTTCCGGTAAAAATCCGGAAAGTAAGGTAATTGCCTTGCGGGCTGATATGGATGCGTTGCCCATTCATGAACAGAATGAAGTTCCTTATAAATCAAAAAATGAAGGGGTAATGCATGCCTGCGGTCATGATGTACACACCGCTTCTTTGCTGGGTACCGCCCGAATTCTTTCTGCCATAAAAGACGACTTTGAAGGTACGGTAAAATTAATTTTTCAGCCCGGAGAGGAAAAGGCTCCGGGCGGTGCTTCCCTGATGATTAAGGAAGGTGCTTTGGAAAATCCGCGTCCCGCTCACATTTTAGGGCAGCATGTGATGCCCTTTATTCCTGCCGGAAAGGTAGGCTTTCGGGAAGGCATGTACATGGCCAGTGCCGATGAACTTTTTGTTACGGTTAAAGGAAAAGGGGGTCATGCCGCTATGCCGGAAAATAACATTGATCCGGTGTTAATCGCCTCGCACATTATTGTGGCCTTGCAGCAGATTGTCAGTAGAAACGCGAGTCCTAAAATTCCTTCGGTACTGTCATTCGGAAAGGTAATTGCCAATGGTGCTACCAACGTAATTCCCAATGAAGTGTATATAGAAGGTACATTCCGGACATTGAATGAAGAATGGAGAGGCGAAGCGCATAAAAAAATAAAAAAAATGGCTGAAAGCATCGCCGAAGGTATGGGCGGCTCTTGCGATTTCAATATTCTGGTAGGATATCCTTTTCTCAGAAATGATCCGGCACTGACCGGCAGGGCAAAATCTTATGCCATTGACTATCTGGGTGCCGATAATGTGGTAGATCTGGATTTATGGATGGCAGCTGAGGATTTTGCCTTTTATACCCGTGAAGTTGATGCCTGCTTTTACCGGTTAGGCACAGGCAACGAAGCTTTGGGCATTACCTCTTCGGTACATACCCCTACTTTTGATATCGATGAAAGCGCTTTGGAGGTCAGTACCGGACTAATGAGCTGGCTGGCGGTTCAGGAATTACGCAGCCGGTGATGTAATAAAACATCCTGAATTTCATTATTTCTTAAACAAATTCAGGATTTCTTCCTGAAATTTAGGGTTTACGGCCATGGCCAGCACAATGGATACCACCAGGCCGATCAAAGCAAGTGAAAGATCTTTGGCAATCATTTTGAAAGCGGCTTTTACCTTTTTCTTATTGATAATCCGCATGGCAATTTCCCGGCCACCCAACAGCCCGATGAAAACCCAGGTAGTGCTCAGTGGTACACGACTATCCAAAAGTTTATAAATCAGGATTAACGAATACACCAGGTCAATGAGTGTCGCGGCACGGATATCAGTGACTTCACTTTTCTCATTTACAATTTTCTGAATGTTGTCACCTTTCAGATAGAAAAGCAATCCCAGTCCAAAAAATACAATACAGGCGAAGGCAATAAATTGCCCCAAATCTAATTCACGGGGCAGGTAAATGGCAATGTTTGCCGCATCCTGCATAATCCATACCGACCAGAGCGAACCAGAGGTAATCCACTGCGCGATGGTCCACCAGCCTGCCGCTTCCTGCTTAAAATGCTTTTTAGTGAGCCTGGTAATAGAAATCCATACAACAAAGCCCAATCCGAAGGCTATAAAGTAAGCGGTTACACTTTTGCTCAATACCGAGCCTATGGCGCTGGGACTTACCGCAAAACAACTTAACAAAAGGAAAGTAGTAGAAACAGGCATGCGCAAACGGGTGAGCGTTAGCAGAAATATGGGAGCGGCTATTTGGAGGAAATTGAAACTTTCAGGATGGGGGAAGGAAAGCTGTCCATCCGGTTCATACCGCAAAAGCCGCTGAAAAGACACATCCCCATCAAAAATAATCCAGCTGGTGGTAACAGTAATCAGAAAGATGCCGCCAATGAACATCCATAAATAATACCATTTTGTATTGGCATTGGAAGCTATAAAAGTGCCGATGGTTTGGATACTGTCGTTGGAAACAGCGGAATAGGCCGCCAGTAAAAAACCGAACCACATGGCCAGGTGTGAATAAGGATACAAGACCCCTGAAATCAGAAAGAGGACCATGGTGAGGACGATAAACTTTCGTTCTTCCCGGAAGATATCGAAGAGTTGATAAATTGCATCCACAAGCCAGTTTATCCCAACATTCGCCTTTTTTTCTTTCCGCTTTTGCATTATTTTGTATGGTAGGTATTAGGTGGTTTTGTTGCTATATGGTGTAATCAAAGGGAAGTTCAGGTGCCTGGTTATCTATAAGTTTATCACCGCTACCAATAAAATTTTTTTAAAGGTATGAATAAACCATTAATCTTTACCAAGTAAGAATTTTTATTACTAAAACACAAAGGTTATTCATACGATTTATCTTTTTATTATTCCCATATTATTTTTTTGTTAAGTTTATATGAACAAATTTTTTCCGCTTTTTATTTTTTTTCTTGGTATCAGTCTGTTCGCCCACAGCCAAAGTGCCAATCTTTTACACAACCGCGATTATAACTACCTGATCGATCGTTATGAGGTTTTAAGTGGCCGTTTTTCTTCGGAGTTTTACACCACCGTAAAACCTTATACCCGTAAAGGGTTGGCTGCCTGGATCGATACTATTGCTACTTCTAATCGGATTTTCAATTCCGGTCCCGACCAGTTTAACCGGAGTTATCTGGCGAACGATAACTGGGCCTGGAGCCAAACGGATCAGCCGGAGAGTAAAAAAAGCCTTTTGGGTGTATTTTACAGAAACAAACCTGATTTATTCCATGTCAATACCGACGATTTTAAATTACGGGTGAATCCGGTAATCCATTTTCAGGTGGGAAAGGAAACCAGTACCGGTTTTGCCAGTACCCCGCTGACCTATGTGAATACACGGGGTATTCAGATAGAGGGAGCTATTGATGGAAAAGTTGGTTTTTATACCTTTTTAAGTGAAAATCAGGCCTTGTTTCCGGCTTATGTGCGGGAGCGAAACGATGATTCAGGTGTGATTCCTGGCGAAGGATTCTGGAAAAGGTTCAAAGAAGATGGCGTTGATTTCTTTTCGGCCAAAGGATATATCACCGTTCAGGCTTCCAAACATATCGGCGTGCAACTGGGCTACGATAAAAATTTTATAGGCAACGGATTCCGTTCTCTTATTCTTTCCGACTACGCGCCCAGTTACTTTTTTCTGAAAATTAATACGCGGGTCTGGCGGATTAACTATACCAATTTGTTCGCTGAAATGCGGGCCGATGTTTTTGTGGCGCCCGGTGGCGTAGGACTGCTGGGCACCCAACGCTTTCCGAAAAAATATTTCGCCTTACATCATTTAGGAATTGATATCACCAGGAATTTCAATATCGGTTTGTTCGAAGCCATTGTTTTTGGACAGGATCCGGCTATGGGGAATTCGGGTTTTGAACTTAGTTATCTGAATCCTGTAATTTTTTACCGTGCTATTGAGCAGCAAACCGGTAGCCCGGATAATGCCATACTCGGGGGAGATTTTAAGTGGAATGTAGGAAAAAGATTTTCCTTTTATGGGCAACTGGTACTGGACGAATTTATATTGGGCGAAATCCGTTCCGGTAGTGGCTGGTGGGGAAATAAGTATGCTGCCCAGATCGGCATGAAATACATGAATGCCTTCAGGATTCCGAATCTGGACATTCAACTGGAGTACAACCTGGCCCGGCCCTATGCGTACGCGCATGAAAGCAATTATACCAACTATGCGCATTACCGGCAACCACTGGCGCATCCGCTGGGCGCTAATTTTAAAGAAAATATCGTAATAGCCCGTTACCAGCCCATGAACCGGTTAACTTTAACCGGTAAATTAATTTTTGCCAAATACGGTGCCGATACCACCGATACCAACTGGGGAGGCAATGTTTTATTGAATTATGCTACCCACGAACAGGAGTTCAACAATGAAATAGGGCAGGGGATTCCCACCGATTTATTATATGCGGAACTACGGGCTTCTTACCAATTAATCCATAATTTATTTATAGATTTGGGGTTTATACAACGGAAACTGAGCAGCAATCTGTCCGCTTTGGAAAGAAAAAGTACACTGGCGACGCTGGCTGTTCGTTGGAATATTCCGGCCCGGAATGCTGAATTCTAGACCTATTTGAGTTGGCAGATAATACAATTATATAACCTAACAGAATGATCGACTATCAAAAATTTACGCTGGAGAATGGTTTGCGGGTGTTTGTGCACCAGGACAAGGCCACACCGCTGGCGGCAGTAAATATTATTTATAATGTGGGCTCACGCGATGAAGATGAAGAGAAAACAGGCTTTGCCCACCTTTTTGAGCACCTGATGTTTGGCGGGTCGCTCCATGTGCCTTCTTACGATGAACCCTTACAACGGGTAGGCGGCGACAACAATGCTTTTACCAATCCTGATATCACCAATTATTATATCACATTACCTTCAATTAATCTGGAAACCGCGTTCTGGCTGGAATCAGACCGGATGCTTAGCCTTTCTTTTGATCCGAATGTACTGGAAATACAGCGAAAGGTAGTTATCGAAGAATTTAAACAGCGGTATCTGAACCAGCCTTATGGGGATATTATTTTGAAAATACGGGAGCTGGCTTATCGGGTACACCCTTATAAATGGGCCACCATTGGAAAGGAAATATCACACATCGAGAATGCGACCATGGAAGATGTGAAAGCTTTTTTTTATAAATTTTATATCCCGAACAATGCGGTAATGGTGGTAGCGGGGAATGTAGAACTGGATGAGGTAAAACGGTTGAGCGAAAAATGGTTTGGCCCCATTCCGGCCGGGCAGCCTTATCTTAGAAACCTGCCGGCTGAACCGCCTCAGAAGGAAAGGAGAAAATTGGAAATAGCCGCCAAAGTGCCATCGGATGCGATCTATAAAGTATATCATACGCCGGCCCGGCTTAGCAGCGATTACTATGCTACTGACCTGGTGAGTGATATTTTAGGCAGAAGTAAATCTTCAAGATTGTATACTAAACTGGTGAAAGAAAAACGGATTTTTAACAGTATAAATTCGCACATTACCGGATCGATGGATCCCGGTTTATTGATGATTAGCGGTAAATTAAACAAAGGAATTTCTCTGGAAGATGCCGATGCTGAAGTAGAAGCTGTGATTGAGGATATGAAATCTCATCCATTGAAAGAAACAGAGTTACAAAAAGTTAAAAACCAGGCCGAGTCTAACCTGATTTTTTCAGAAGTGGAATTATTAAACCGGGCCATGAATCTGGCCTATGGCGCCATATTGGGTAATCCGGATATGATTAACCAGGAATCAGAACAAATCCAGCAAATTACGGTAGATGACGTTCAGCGCAATGCCAGCCGCATTTTAGTGCCTGAAAACAGCAGTACCTTATATTACCGGGCCGAAAATTAGCGCGTTTGCGTTACCGGTTAACCGGAACAGGTAAATTGTTTGGATGATCAACGCTTTTCGGTCTGAAACAAGACCTAATATTTGAAGAGAGGGGACTATTCGCCCTCTTTTTCTTTGATATAGCCTTTGCGCTTTAAGATGGTGCCTATAAATTTTCTTTCATGTTCTGAATTGAAAATTCTGAAGGGAAGGTGAATCAGTTGGGCTTTGGAAATGATAAACAGAAAATAATCTTTGCCAATGGTAGCTTTTTTTACATTTTCCCATTTAATAGGCATCCCTTGTTTTGTATTCACTTTGATCAGGATTTGCTGGCTGTTGATTTCATAACTCAGCCTTTCGAACAATATTTTACTTTGTTCCATTTGTGTAACTCCCGCAAACTGGATAAGCCAGAACAGCACATATAATGCATAGGCTACTACAGCGCCGATAATCCACCACCACGAAAAAATGAAAAACGCACCGGAAGCAATCGCCAGGGCAATCAGCACTACCCACCACTGCTCCAACAAAATATTTTTTAGCGCGTGTTTGATATAAGTTCCGGTTTCCAATTTATATTTTTTTGTTTTAACTATCATTGTATCAGTTTGTTATAATTATTTTAAGTTTGAAGGTTTATGCTTCTTTTATTAGAAAGCTTTTAAACTTATGTCCATGCTTTTCACAGAATGCGTAAGGGCCCCTACAGAAATATAGTCGACACCACATTCAGCTACTGCTTTTATTGTTTTTTCGTTAATGTTGCCCGATGCTTCAGTTTCATACTTTCCACCAATCATTTCTACGGCCTTACGCATCATTTCCGGCGACATATTGTCCAGCATAATTACATTGATGCCACCGGTTTGCAGTACCTGTTCTACTTCATCCAGCGTTCGGGTTTCAACTTCTATTTTTAATTGAAGCTGGGTGCTGGTCAGGTAGGCTTTGGTACGTTCAATGGCCTGGGCAATACCTCCGGCATAATCAATATGGTTGTCTTTCAGCATAATCATATCGTAAAGGGCAAACCGGTGGTTCATACCTCCGCCAATCATTACCGCCCACTTTTCGGGTAATCTGAAATTAGGAGTGGTTTTTCGGGTATCCATCAGTTTGGCTTTGGTATGGCTAATTAAAGACTGCATGCTGTGGGTATAAGTAGCGATCCCACTCATCCGCTGCATGCAATTCAGTACCAGCCGTTCCGCCGACAAAATAGATTGGGCCTTGCCCTGTACCACAAAGCCAATATCACCCGTTGTTACCGCATCGCCATCTTTTAAAGAAGCTGTGAGGGCTAAAGCAGGATCAATGGTACGGAAAATCTGATGGGCAAGTGCTACACCCGCCAGAATTCCTTTCCCTTTTATGAGCAGTCGTGCCTGGTTTTGGGTATGGCTGGGTACCGATGCCAGGGTTGAATGATCGCCTTCGCCAATGTCTTCTGCCAGCGCCGCATCGATAAACGCTTGAATCTTGTTTTCGTGTAAATATTCAGGTTTCACGGGGCGAAAATAAAAAAAGGCAGTGAATTAATTCACTGCCTTTTTCTAAAATTATGAAAATCTGTTTATTCAGTGCTAAAGTTGATGATATCTACCCGGTAATCACCACCAAATTGTTTGATTACCATATAGATCATAAATGTGCCCTGGTCGTACGTATAGGTACCAATGGCATATTTCAGACCATCTCTGGAAGAACCCTGGTGGGTGTATCGAAAATCTCTGGGTGGATATTTGTTAAAAAAATCTTTTAACACAAACTCCGCCTGAGTTTTGCTGTAGCTTGATTTTTCTCCGTTAATGCTCAGTTCTACCACATTGTTCAGATAGCGTCCCAATTCCCGTGAACTTCCGGCTTTGATCGCGGTCCGTACACTATTAATTACTTCGTCCTGTGCGTGGGCAGATCCTGGAGTTATCAGGATGAGATAACAAACAGCAATTAGAAAAATTTTTTTAATAATAATTTTGCTCATAGTTTGGAAATAAGTCCATTATACAGGTACTAAAACTGTGCCAAGGCGCAATGAAGGTTTTACTGAAAACTAATCAGCTAGAAATTGCCAAAACAAGTAGGCAGCTTTAACATACACGATTTGACTGGTTGACGTTTGATATTCATGCTGGCATAAATTGAAGGTAAAAAAAGGTGTATTGGCGATAAATATAAATAAAAAATTTTAATCCCCAACTAATTTCGGGTAAGTACAAACTTTAACCAGAGTTCATAAGCCGGTAGCTGAACGCATTAAAAAAATAAGTATTTTAGCAGCAAAAACCGAGGATTTGAAAAACCTGAAGTTATTGCCAAAACATTTTACACAGCGGCATATGATTTTAATAAAGTTCCACGCCAGATCGCGGAAACCTGAAGGCCGGGCCGCATCGGCAATAAAATCAAAATTATGAAAGCATGAAACAAAGAAAAAAAGTAATCAACAGTTTTTCTTTGCTTAAAAATAATAGAAACCTAACCAAATTTGCCTTCGCGCTGATGTTATTGCTTTTCAGCCTTTTTATCGGGCAGATAGGCTTTATATTTATTGAAGGCTTTTCTTGGATAGAAGCATTTTATATGACGGTAATTACCCTTTCAACGGTAGGCTTTACAGAAGTGAGGCCCCTTTCTGATTTAGGACGGCTTTTTACCAGTTGTTACATTATTTTTAATCTGGGAATCTTTGCTTATGTTGTAAGTGTGATTACTTCCTATCTTTTTGAAGGAGAACTTATTGATGTGTTTAATAAATATATGACAGGAAAAGAAGTAAAAAAACTGAACAATCATATCATCGTATGTGGTTATGGGCGAAATGGTGCCAGGGCTTGTGCCGAACTTTTACAAAACAAAACCGAGTTTGTATTGATTGAAAGTGAAAAGAAGACATTTGAAAAATTTCCTGGGCTTGCCCATATTCAGTATGTGATTGGTGATGCAACCTTGGACGATACCTTGCTGGAGGCAGGCGTGCAAAGAGCCAGGGCTATTATTACTACCCTTCCCAAAGATTCCGACAATGTATTTATTACCCTTACCGCCCGTGAGCTAAATCCTAAAATTTACATCATCGCACGTGCTTCTGAAGATAGTTCTGAGAAAAAACTCTATAGAGCGGGTGTCGATAAAGTGGTGATGCCCGATGCCATAGGCGGGAAGCATATGGCGCAATTGCTTACCAAACCTCAGGTAATTGAGTTTCTGAACCTGCTCGATGGCATGGGCGAGCAAAACCTGCACCTGGAAGATTTTACCTTTAATGAGTTAAAAGAAGATTTTCGCAATAAAACCATTAGGGAACTGGACATCAGGCGAAAAACGGGAGCTACTATTATCGGGTATAAAGACCGTGAAAAAGGTTTTATGTTTAATCCCAGTGCCGAAACTTATATCCGCAGTGGCGATGCCATCATCATTATTGGTACAACCAAAGATATTGAACAGTTTAAATCATTTTATTCTCAATAAGTAAATAAGTATTCATGCAGGATGAACTTTATAGCGAATATTCTTTTTTGTTAGATAAAACCTCACGCAGAATTAAACAATACGCCCAGAAAAAATTCAATGAGTTTAATTTTGGAGTAACTGTGGATCAGTGGATTATTTTAAAGCAGCTTTACCATAATTGCGATCTGAACCAGAGCGAACTGGCCGATGCTACTTTTAAAGGAACGCCAACCCTTACCCGTATCATCGATCTGCTCTGCGAAAAAGGGCTTACCGAGCGGTCTATGGATGCCACCGACCGGCGAAAGTTTAAAGTAGCGCTTACTGCCGAAGGTAAACTGAAAGTAGAAAACATGATCCCGCTGGTAGCTCAGATCAGGAAGGCGGCCTGGGTAAACCTGGAGAAAAAAGATTTCGAGCACTTTAAGTTTATTCTGGAAACTATTTATCAAAATTTGCGGGTCTGAATTTTTTTGTAAAATTAATTGCCATAGTAATTATTATTACGGTAAACAAATATTAATTTTGCCCGTACAATTAGGGTAAATCAAAAAATTTTCACCAACATGACAAACGTAGAAAGAAAAGAACCTGTAACAACCGATATATGCATTATAGGGGCCGGCCCGGTAGGGCTGTTTGCTGTATTTGAAGCCGGATTGTTAAAAATGCGATGTCATGTAATGGATGCATTACCACAAATTGGCGGACAGCTATCAGAAATCTATCCTAAAAAACCCATTTATGATATTCCGGGCTATCCTGAAATTATGGCGCAGGATCTGGTAGACAACCTTGCTAAACAAATCGTCCCTTTTGAGCCTACCTTTACTTTAGGCGAGCGGGTAGAAACGATGGAGAAACTGGAAGATGGTTCCTTTCATATTGGCACCAACGAAGGTACAGAGGTATATAGCAAAGTAGTGGTTATTGCCGGCGGACTGGGCTGTTTTGAACCACGGAAACCAGCCATACCGGATATTGATAAATACGAAGGTAAAGGCGTGGCGTATATTGTAAAAAATCCGGAGCAATTTCGCGACAAAAAGCTTGTGCTGGCCGGTGGTGGCGATTCGGCACTGGACTGGGCTTTATACCTGTCGGAGTTAACCTCAGACATTACCCTGGTACATCGGGGCAGTTCTTTTCGGGGCGCGCCCGACTCTGCCGATAAAATAATGGCACTGGCCGGGCAGGGTAAAATTGATTTGCGTTTAACCTCCAACGTAACGCACATTGAAGGAAATGGCAAACTGGATACCTGCGTGGTAACAGATAAAGACAACAATGCCGAAAAAGTCAGGGCTGATTATTTTATTCCATTATTTGGCCTGAGCCCAAAACTTGGTCCCTTGGCCGATTGGGGTCTCAATCTGGATAAAAATGCCATTGAGGTAAATATAGCTGATTATTCTACTAATGTCCCTGGCGTGTATGCTATTGGCGATATCAATACATATCCGAATAAGCTGAAACTTATTTTATGCGGTTTCCACGAAGCGGCACTGATGTCGCACAGTGCCTTTAAGTATGCTTATCCCGACAAAAGAGCCACCTTAAAATATACTACAGTAAACGGAATCCATAAATTTTAATTTTTTGTTACCAGCCGGTTTAGTTGTAAAAATCCATATATAATTATGATTAAAATTAATGTTGCTCAGGCTAATAATGATGTAAAGCAAATTGAGGTTCCTACCGATATCTCTTTAAGTTTGATGGAGGTATTGAAGGCTTGTGAATATCCGGTACAGGCAACTTGCGGTGGTATGGCACTTTGTGCTACCTGCCACGTAGAAGTGCTGGAAGGTGAGCGGTTTAAGCAAGCCACCGATACGGAACTGGATATACTGGAGAGTTTACCTGAATTTTCTACCTGTAGCCGCTTGTCCTGTCAAATGCGTATTGATGACGAAATGGATGGTATTTTAGTTAAACTTCGCACAGAAGAAAGTTAGTAAGGGAAAAATCACACAAAAAAGCCAACAAGTACTGGCCAGGAGTGTTATTCATACAAAGAGTATATTTTTTCACTTAAAATATTTTTTGCTATGGAAAAATCACGCATAAACTACGACAGCAAGTTTGATGAATTGTGGGATAAATACAAAGACCGCATCGAAGAGGATGAATCTGGTAAATATATCAGTGTGGACGACCTGACTCTGGAAAAACATGGTATTCATCGTGAACAAATTGATACCTTACCCAATAATGCCAGTGCTTCTTTGTCAGGAAACGACAATCAGCCCCGGTATTTTCTTCGAGGATTCGGCCGAGGCAAATCAAAACTATTCAGAAGTTTTTCCTAATTATAGGGTACTTAAAAAAGAAAAGGTCTGATAAGGGCCTTCTCTTTTTTATAAGTAAACATGTGTTGTTTTAATAAAAAAAAGTAGTTTTTCATCCAAGCACCTTATTGAATTGTCTGGTTTTTCCAGTAATAATAATTCAATCCAATCCTATAACATTCCTCTTTTCAATTCGTACATTTGAGCTAAGAAACAGCAAAAAAACAAGCGTTCCCGTATACATTCACGTTACATACTTTTTACCCCTTCAAAACTTCAAATAAATTGTTGAAAAATATTGCTTATGGAAATTATTGATCCATATTATGTGGTGATTGCCATATCATTAACCATTATCCTTTCTTACATATTCAATCTGATTGCGAGCAAAACCAATATTCCCAGTGTGTTGCTGTTAATCCTTTTAGGTGTTTTGCTCAAACAGGCAGCCGACTGGTTCGATATTCAGGCAGGTGAAACTGCTTTTAAGGTTTTGGAAATTCTGGGTATTGTAGGGCTGATCATGATTGTGCTGGAAGCTGCCCTCGACCTTGAGATTACGAAAGAAAAATGGCCGATTATCTGGAAAGCTTTTTCGGTAGCACTGTTTTCTCTAGTAGCCTCCGCATTTGCCTGCGCCCTGATTATCCAGTATTTTATTGTCGATGATTTCTTCAGAGCCATGGTATATGCTATTCCACTGTCTATCATGAGCAGCGCCATTGTGATACCCAGCGTGGGTGGTTTGGAGCATGACAAAAAAGAGTTTATGGTGTACGACAGCACTTTTTCTGATATCCTGGGTATTATGTTTTTTTATTTTCTGATAGGAAATGCCAATACCACCGAAAAACACGAAATTGTACTGGGAGTAGTAGGAAATATTGCTGTTACCATCGGGTTATCGGTAGCAATCAGCTATGCGTTGGTGCTTATTTTTCAGAAGCTCGATACACAGGTAAAGTTATTTCTGCTGATTGCCGTTTTGCTGTTGATGTATTCCATCGGTAAGCTGTTTCACCTGTCTTCGCTGCTGATTATTCTTATTTTTGGACTGGTACTGAATAATCACCAATTGTTTTTTAAAGGGTATCTGAAGAAAATGCTGGATAGTCGTGCGGTATTTGGTATTTTGCATAACTTCCGTTTGGTTACCATGGAATCGGCATTTGTAGTGCGTACCTTTTTCTTTGTGATTTTTGGTATCACCATTTCGTTGGGATCATTGTTGAACTGGAAAGTAGCATTAATCAGCTTGTTACTGGTAAGCGCGTTACTTTTGGTGCGGTTTGTTATGTTGAAAATTTTTGCGCGAAAAAATATTTTGCCTCAGCTTTTTATCGCGCCCCGTGGGCTGATCACGATTTTGTTGTTTTTCGCGATACCGGCCGAAATGGTATTGCCTGAATTTAATGCCGGTATTCTGTTGTATGTAATCCTGATTAGCAGCTTTGCCATGACGTTCGCGCTGATACTCGGCGGTACTAAAATTAAACCTTACGACGATTTCGCGGATAATTACTGGGAGCAGGTAGATGAGGAAATTGATACCATTCCTACTCAGGAAAAGCAAGCCCTGGAAAAGCAGGAAAAAAATGGTGAACCCATATGATGAATGGAAATACAAAAGTATTTTATTGATTTTATGGGGAGCACTCGATAAAATTCTTGATTGTGTACGCGCAATAAATTATCATTACATCTTCATTTAAAAACTTTTTCTGTGAGTAAGAAGATTATCATATTAGGTGCGGGCGAAAGTGGTGTTGGGGCTGCCTTATTGGCTAAAGCTAAAGGTTTTCCTGTTTTTGTGTCCGATTCCGGTGAAATTTCGGCAAAAGCGAGAGCCAGTTTAGAAGCCGAGGGTATTCCATTCGAAGCCGGCGTGCATACGGAAAAGGAAATTTTTGCCGCCCAGGAAATAATTAAAAGTCCGGGCATTCCGGATTCCGCTCCCCTGATTCAGCGGGCGCATGCGCATCAGATTCCGGTGATTTCTGATATTGAATTCGCCTCCCGGTATACCGATGCCAAATTAATCATGATTACCGGCACCAACGGAAAAACGACTACCACGTTATTAACGTATCATATCCTGAAAAATGCCGGGTTAAATGTTGGCGTGGCGGGCAATGTAGGGATTAGTTTTGCCAAACAGGTACTGGAAAATAATTTTGATTATTATGTACTGGAAGTCAGTAGTTTTCAGCTGGATACCATGTTCAAAGCCAAAGCCCATGTAGCTATTTTACTGAACATTACCCCCGATCATCTGGACCGGTATTCTTATAAGCTGAAAAATTACATACAGTCGAAATTCAGGTTGCTTCAGAATATGGACGAAACAGGATATTTCATCTATTTTGCCGATGATATCCACATTCATGACTATTTGTTCGATGCTCCCGGGCTTTACGAACAGATTAAACCTACAAAACTGCCTGTTACCCTGGCCGACCTTTCGGTGCAGTTAGAAAACAATGTAGCTGCCTTCCTTGATCATGAAAATTTTGTGATTAAAAATGTACACAAGGGTAAGGGAACTATTAAAATTCCGCTTGCTACCAGTGCTTTGCCAGGCCGCCATAACAAAGTAAATGCGATGGCCGCTATATTGGCTGCCAAGGCATTAAAGGTAACTGATAAACCCATTAAAACAGGCTTACAGAGTTATAAAAATGTGCCGCACCGTATGGAACTTGTAAGAGAAGAAGAAGGCATTTCGTTTATTAACGACTCAAAAGCTACCAATGTGGATGCGGTATTTTATGCTTTGGAAGGAATTGACTGTAAAAATTCCAACCCCTGCATTATCTGGATTGCCGGTGGTATTGATAAAGGAAATAATTACGCGCAACTGATGCCGCTGGTGAGCCGAAAAGTAAAAGCCCTGGTATGTTTAGGTCAGGATAATACCAGCCTGATCAATAGTTTTAAAGCTACTTTGGGCAACGTTTCACAAACGTTGGATATGAAAACTGCCGTAAAAAGAGCGTATGACCTGGCCGAACCCGGAGATGTGGTTCTGCTCTCTCCCGCCTGTTCCAGCTTTGATCTTTTCAAAAATTATGAGGATAGAGGCGATCAGTTCAGAATGGAAGTTACCGATCTTTTTTCTTAAATTTTATTTACAAATCTCTGCTACCTTTGGATTTATCAGCAATACAGCATATTTATTTTTTAGGCATTGGCGGCATCGGAATGAGCGCCCTGGCCCGCTGGTTCAGGCATCATGGTAAATCAGTTACCGGTTACGACCTTACACCCACACCACTTACCCATCAGCTGGAACAGGAAGGCATCGCTATCCATTTTGAGGATGATCCCGGACTGATTCCGGAGGAAATTCTGCAAAACTCAGATAAAACTTTGGTGGTGTATACGCCCGCTATTCCAAAAAACCATCAGGAATACCAGTTTTTGTTTGATAATGGGTTTACTATCAAAAAAAGATCTGCC
>JBGTIS010000139.1:0-8456 GCA_041745535.1 Cyclobacteriaceae bacterium
AGGCTGCTTAAAAGCACGAAACTAATCGCTAGTAGCGAAATTATTTATCATACCACTCCATGCCTTTACTTATCACAAGAAATTGTAAAAGTAGGATGAATGCTTTCCTTTCTAGCGCGGATAAGCTTGGAAGCTTTACGAAAAAAAAATGTTTAAGTATTGTTTAAGTACACAAAATAAAAAAGCCCTAAAAGTTGCTGATTATCAATAACTTATAGGGCTTAACCAAGTGACCTTGACAGGATTCAAACCTGTAACCTTCTGATCCGTAGTCAGATGCTCTATTCAATTGAGCTACAAGGCCAAATCAGATTGCAAAGGTAAATAATTATTTCCTTTGTTTGCAAACCAATTCGATACATATACAATGGGTTCATCAGTTACTCGTTTGTATATCTGTATTTAAGACACATAGTAATTGCCTGTCAATGTGCACAGTATAGGTAATTCTATTACCTTTGCAGGCTTAATTGTATAACTGACAACTGCTGACAATTTATGAAATCTATTTTTCTCACATTTATATTTAATCTGTTTTGTATTCTGTTATTTGCTCAATCTACGGAAAATTCAGGCAGAATCCCTGGTGCACAGCCTGATTTCCCTGGAACTTTGGTAATAGACTTTGGACCAAATTTTTTGCGGAATGCACCCGATAGTATGGATCTTAATATTTTTGGCTCACGAGGATTTGGTCTTTATTATCTGTATGAAGTATACTTCCCTAATTCGCATTTCTCTTTCCATCCTGGTATTGGGTTTGGCTTTGAAAAGTATAGTTTTTCTAATAATATAACGTTGAGTGATGTTTCAGGCGATGATCCTACCCGTATTGTTCCTCTAGATGATGACATTTATACCTCGGTAGATAAATCTCAATTGGCTACTAATTACCTGGAGATTCCCTTGGAATTGCGTTTTTTTAGTAATAAAGAAATCGAGGGGAAAGGTTTTATGGCCGCGGTGGGCGGTAAATTCGGATTTTTGTTGGATAGTTACACAAAAATAAAATATGAACAAGGTGGTGATACCAAAAAACAAAAATTAAAGCAGGGTTATAATCTTAACCCGATACGATATGGAGTGCAGGCTCGCGTAGGCTGGCGTGGGATTAACCTGTTTGGTTATTATGGCTTTTCGCCTTTATTCAAAAAAGACAAGGGCCCTGAACAAACGGATGCGAATAACATTAAAGTTGGATTATCCATAGCCTTATTCTAAAATCAAATAATTCGCGAGCACCATTGAATCTAAACCTCCAGAATATAATAAAATAGCCTGATGCTTTTTAAGCTACTGAAAAAGCATTGAGCGGGAAACGGGACTCGAACCCGCGGCCCTCAGCTTGGGAAGCTGATGCTCTACCAACTGAGCTATTCCCGCTTTTATGGCAGTAAGTAAATATAATGTTTTATCAAATAGCGTAGTAAATCTTAAAAAAATATTTCTTATTCGCTAATCTACCTTAGCTTATCCTTATCTTTTGTTAAAGTATTAAATGAATAGAACTTTTTGAATTTGCTTTTCTCCAGCCTGCCCAAATTATTCATTTAAGGGCATATTTAAATATTTTTTTGCCATATGTAATTTTTTTAGGAAGAAGGAATTATTGTTAAACTTAAAAACCAAAAAAGTTGATAATTCTAATAAATTCTTACTAAATGAAGTTATTACGCGAATCAAGAGTTAAAAGCCAATAGATAACAAGCCGCAGATTCCATTATTTAAAAATTATTCCGTTCAAAAATGTATACATCACGCGCGATGGGAGATGTGAGTTTTTCCTTCATTCGAAATTGTCCTGACCATTGCTGATCCGGATAAGGATTTTTAGAAAATATTAGATTGGCATTTTTCGGATCGGACAATACAAAATTCATTTTATGTGCCTTAACCAAACTGTATTTAAAGTATAAATAAAAATATAACCGCAATGTGCATAAAAGTCAATAGCAACCAGAAGCGTACCCTGTCCGACGAATACCTGAAAACCGGAATAGCCAAAGCACTGAATACTAAAAAAACCGCCCATCCTTTGGTGCTGGTGCCGGTAAAAAAGCTGAGCGACTCTGCCACCGCGATCGGATAAATTCTGGCTGGTGCACTGTAACCATATATTTGTTACCTACTACAGATGACATACCGCTAAATAAAAATACTGGCATATAGCAAAAAACAATGCCAAATCCAATCAGCAAACTACTAAAAATCACAATTTTAGCTCCCTTTTTATCTTTCTGTATTAAGCAGATGGCTATGCCTACCATACTATTTGCCAGAAAAGGAATAAGAAAGGAAGGTATGATATAGGTTCCTACCCCTGAAGCCACAATATACCCGGCAAAGTATACGTACTTTTTATAGAATATTCCCAGGATCATCAATTATTTAGGAAAGCAGATATGATAACTGATTGTAAAAAACATGGTTATTGGGTATCGGATAAAAAATGGAAGTGACAATCATATTTTGAGCAAAGCAGGTGTATGACCATAAGTCGTCAAGAAAAATAATAAACTGCCTGTATTGTACCAGCTGAAAGCCGAAGGCCAGGCCCATAATAATAAGGAAGGCAACAATTTTCCTGTTTCCTAAACTTTTAAGCACTCGAAAATACCGGTTTATAAGGCGAAAATAAGCATCATAAAGGGCATTAACTGAGGAAATCACAACCGACCAGAAGCGGCCAATCAAAATGATTATCAATGTAAAAACAACAAGAAGCATCAGGCTTACATAGCGACTAATTATATACCTTTTATAGGTAAATAATAATTGCGTTCCCCCGGTTGATATTTTATAAAAAAGCCTGGTTTGCTCATTGAACCACGTCATGATTTCCTCATATGAAAACCACCCCCCAGCCATACAAAGCGCAACAAATAAAAAAGCAATTAATAGCGGAAAGCATACCGTTGCCACAGATAGTAGGATAATGGCTTTCGCGTTTTTTGCAGAGGTATTGGTTTTTACAGAAAGGGTCAGCATATCTGGAAAAGGTTATCACAACCCCACTTAAAGTTAAAAAAGCGAACAAAAGGCAGGCATCTGGCTATCAAAAAAATGGAAGATTAAGTTTAAAAAATATTCTATTGTTATTAAAAAGTTAAGCAATTTGTCGGCCAGATTTGCCTGGCGGCTCATCAGTTTATCGCTACTCAGCCTTAGCTCGCGCAAATTTGATAATTTTGCTATGGAAGAAGGCAACCCTGCCAACGCATTATTTTGGGCATGCAACTCTTTCAAATTAACGAAATCTCCTATTGATTCCGGCAATGCGGTTAACTGATTGTGGTATAACCGCAGTTCCACCAAAGCTAACATACCGCCCAAATGCTCAGGCAAAGCCGCAAGCTGGTTATCAGCCACATTTAAATATCGCGGATTTTTAAGATTGGTAATAGCATTGGGCAAATTGGTTAACTGATTGTTACTGATGTACAGGAAATGGGTAAGGTTAATCAGTTCTCCCAATGCGTGTGGCAAATTGGTTAGCAAATTATGCCCCAGGTCAAGCGTATGCAGGCTTTTCAGCTTTCCAATATTTTCGGGCAAATATGCCAATCGGTTATTGCCCAAATTTAAAAATCGCAGATGCTTTAAATCGAAAAGGCAATCGGGTAAGGTGGTTAGTAAATTGTTGAACAAGCTCAATACCTCAAGGTGAGTAACCTGGCAAATACTTTCAGGCAAGGCGATAAGGTGCTGGTGATTAAACTGTAATTTTTTTCTGTAGCCATGCCTGAATAAAATGTCTCCTTTTGCGAGATTAAAGCATTTTCAAACGATATGAAAAGCAACCAGTAATTTGATGAATGGAAGCATTGTAAATACTTTTAGTTAAAATCAACAGATACAATAAAGACCAATGAAAAAGATTTTCAACAATTATCGGGAAAAAGGATTTTATTATGTAAATACGTCAGAAATTTATCTATTGTGGATCAGGAACTAAAAGACATATTTCATCAGGGAGGCGAATTGTTTCATCCCGGCTTTTCAATTGATTGGGTTATTTTTGGATATCGTCCTAATCAGCTTACCGTATTGTTGTTAAAAATGTCGAATATGGACCAGTGGACGTTGCCTGGTGGATTTTTAATGAAAAAGGAAGATGTGGATGTAGCTGCCAATCGGCTGCTGAAAATGCGTACCGGTTTGGAAAACCTACCGCTCCGGCAGTTTTACCTCTTCGGCGATGTAGCACGCTTCGACCCTCAGTTTAACCGCAAACGGCTGCAAAACGACGGCATACAGGTTGCCCCCGATCACTGGTTTCTGCAACGGTTTATTACTTTGGGTTACTATGCCCTGGCCGATTCTTCAAAACTGACTCCCCAGCCCGACCCGATGACAGAAGCCTGCCAGTGGTGGCTGTTGGATGAAGTGCCTCAACTAATTCTGGACCATAATCGCATTATCGATAAAGCCCTGGCCACCCTGCGCCTGCAACTGAATTACCTGCCCATTGGCTTTGATGTGCTGCCCGAAAAATTTACGATGACCGAATTACAACAGTTGTACGAAACCATACTGGGAAAACCACTGGACAGCAAAACCTTTCAGAAAAAAATGCTTTCATTGAACATTCTGGAAAAGCAAAGTGAAGGTATTATGAGCCTGGCACAAAAAACACCACGCCTTTATAGCATTGATTTTCAAAAATATCAGGATGCGCTGCAGTATGGTTTCCAGTCAGGCTGGTAATTATGATACAGTCAGCTTAGCATACACTTCATCCAGAGATTGCCGCGAATCGGACATTACCATAAGCTTGTCACCGGCTTCCAGCACAGTAGCGCCTTTTGGGGTAATAAATTTCCCTGCTCTTTTGATCAGAACAATCAGTGCGGTTTTCGGAAAACCAATCTGAACGATGGGCTTCCCGCTGATCAGGCTGTTGGGTGGTATTTCTATTTCAACCAGCTCTGATTTTACCTCATCGGAAAGTTCCATATCCAAAGGGGTTTTTCGTTTCGCGCCTTCCGGTAAAGCCACATGCAGCCAACGTGCCATAATGGGGAGGGTAGAACCTTGCAGCAGCACTGAACTAACGGCAATAAAAAATACCAGATTGAAAATCATATCCGCTTTCTCCACACCCGCTATTAAAGGATAGGTGGCGAACACAATAGGAACCGCGCCCCGCAACCCTACCCAGGAAATAAACAGCCGGTTACGGTTCCGCGTTTTGAAAAAGGCCAGACTGATGAATACTCCAATGGGCCGCGCCACGAAAATAATAAACAGAGAAATAAGAACGCCCACTCCGATAACCGGAACAATTTCTGAAGGAAAAACCAACAATCCCAGGGTAAGGAACAGCACAATCTGCATGAGCCAGGCCATGCCATCGAAAAACTTCATCAGGCTTTTTTTATGAATCACGCTGTTGTTCCCCAGTACCAAAGCCGCGATATATACGGCCAGAAATCCATTTCCCCCAATGGTATCGGTCAGGGAAAAGGTAAAGAAAACCAGTGCAATGGCCAGCACCGGATACAACCCATCGAAATCGAGATTAATTCTGTTAATAATTCTTATCATTAACCTGCCCATTATATACCCGGTTAAGGCACCCAGAAACATTTGCAAAAAGAACAGCGGAATGATAGACCAGAAGGATGTGTCTCCGGTAGCTACAATGCTGGTAAGGCTTATGGTAAGAAAATAAGCCATGGGATCGTTACTGCCACTTTCAAGTTCCAGCGTAGGCCTGATGAAACCTTTCAGCCCCACGCTTCTTGACCGCAGAATAGAAAATACAGCCGCCGCATCGGTTGACGACACAATGGCGCCGAGCAAAAGTCCTTCGGCCAGGGTAAAGTCAGTGATGAACAAAACAAAAAAACCTACCGTGCCCGCTGTAAATAGTACACCTAAGGTAGACAAGGAAATACCCCTCCATAAAATTGGTTTCACGCTTACCCATTTGGTATCTAGTCCGCCTGAAAACAAAATGAAGTTGAGCGCCACAATGCCAATAAACTGCGTGGTAGCGGGGTCATCGAAGTAAATACCCCCCAGGCCTTCAGAGCCGGCCAGCATGCCGGTTACCAGGAAGAAAATTAAGGTAGGTACACCAATTTTAAAGGACGTTTTCCCGGCAATAATACTGATGAAAAGCAGGACAGAACCTGCGAAAAGGATGTTCTCGGTTGAAAAAATCATAGTTTATTTTGCTGACCGACAAAGGTAATTAATCCATGCTGGAGGATTAAAAAAAATCTGCAAAAGGAAAAATAAATTAAATGTTCTGTCATATTTTGATAAATATTTTATGCCGGTACAGCCAGTAGCACAGGTACCAGAAAACAGCCAGAGAAGCCAGAGAAGCCATGATGACCATCAACGTTTCATTGGCACCCAGCCATTGCGACACACCGTTGGTAAAAATAGAAACCGTCTCGTTTACCCACTGGTAGCCCACAGTTTGGGTAAACATATAAATGAAAATAGAATTCATACCTACCACACTGAAAAAGAACACACCCCGCTTATAACCTTTTACATCTACCAGCCAATAAGTAGCCGCCAGCACCAGCAAACACCATCCGCCGGAAGCAAATACAAATGAGGTAGTGGCAATCCGCTTAATAATAGGGGTGATGCCCGCCCAATCCATACCATATCCGATTAGTAAACATAGCACACCGGCTATTACCAATGGTTTGATTTTTCGCACAGCACTTCGGTTACTTATGAGAATTTTTCCGGCTACTACCCCCCAAATGGTGTGTGCCGCCGTAGGAATACAGTTGATGGTAACCCAACCTCCGCTGTTAATTTTCCCCATCAATACCAAATCCATCCACGAACCGAAATTATGACCCTGCACAAAAGGCTGGTCAAATCCTTCAATATGGGGCACCCGATACAGCACTTCAGTAAGCAGTAACATACCGATGGAAGCCGCTATTTGTATCCACAATGGAAACCGGAAAAGAAAAAAGGCCACCAGTATGGTAAATGACAGTTGGGTAAGCACATTCCAGAGTTCCCATACCAGTTTGCCACTGTAAACGCAATGCAGGGTAACGCCCAATAGCAGTAAAATAGCGCATCGTTTGATAATATGCCAGATAGCCTGCTGCCAGTCGGCTGGGTTGTGTACCCGTTTCTGTAACGAAAAAACCATGGCCACCCCCACAATAAACATGAAGAATGGTTGTACCAGATCCCAGAACCGAAGGCCATTCCACGGATGATGGTGAAACTGTAGCGCGAAAGCATGCCAGAAGGTACCATCGGTAGTATGTTCGAGCCAGTGGTGGTATAGTTCGGTAGTTTCGGTTACCAGCAAAAACATGGTAGCCCCACGAAATAAATCCAATGATAATAATCGGGTCGAAGAAATGGTGGTCATGAAGCAATTAATAACATGGGCAAATGTGCTAAAGGGCTTTCTCTGGCAGCCCGAATATAGCAGTAATGCTGATGATAGTAAAGATTATTTTAGTTTTCCAGAAAATTTAGTTATTTCTGTGATGTGCCAAAGCGGAAATTTTCGCGACAACAACATTTTCACCTGCGTTGAGTTTAAATTCAGTAGAGATTTGAATATGGTTTTTGCGTTTTTCCTCTAAATTGCTAAACTTAATCTGGTTTTTTATTCAACATTAAACTTACTTTAACATGGCTATTCAAAGCGCATTCAATCTTCAGAAATGGATCGATGAACATAGAGATATTCTAAAACCACCGGTGGGCAATGCCCAGATTTATCAGGATACCGACGATTTTATCGTAATGGTAGTGGGAGGCCCTAATGCCCGGAAAGACTTCCACTATAACGAAACCGAAGAGTTTTTCTATCAGATAGAAGGGCAGATTACCGTAAAATTAATAGAAGAGGGTGAAGTGCGGGATGTGGTGATCAAAGCCGGAGATATATTTTTATGCCCTGCCAAAACGCCCCACAGTCCACGACGCCCGCCCGGTTCTATCGGCTTGGTAATTGAACGGAAGCGCTCTTCCCAACATACCGACGGCTTGCTGTGGTTCTGCGAAAATTGTGGAAACAAACTATATGAAGAGTATTTTCCACTTCATAACATTGTGGAACAGTTACCGCCTATCATCAATAAGTTCAATGCTTCAGAAGAATCGCGAACCTGCGACAAATGCGGTACGGTAATGGACCCAAAAGTAACTTTTGATCAGCCAGCAGTAAAGCAAGGGTAATTTGTTAGAATGTACAGGAAATTTTTAGTTTGCTTATCAGAACGTTACTCGTTATTTGTTAATCGTGATTCAACAAATAACGAATAACAAACATTTTCTTTCCATTTCAGGCTCTGCTTCATAAACTATTCAGCTTCCAGTCATACTCATAGTAACTAACTTTATAATCTGTCGGTATTTTTTGGTCTCTATACTGATTGATAAAGGCAATCACCGACTCGCTTTTTTTTGTAAAATCAGCCTCATACCAGTCAAAAATTTTCGATAGTTCA
>JBGTIS010000140.1:0-6079 GCA_041745535.1 Cyclobacteriaceae bacterium
GTTAATCGTTATTCGTTGTGTGGTAATTTACCATCACGAATAGCGATTAACTTTTTTATTTTGACCCCCTTTCCAATACAGCCCTTACTGGCGAGAAAGTTGCTTCCGTGCCAGACTACGGCAAGAAGGTTATTGCAGAAATAAGTTCCTTGTTTTTTTTTTCAAGTCAATCTACCCATCCATCTATGGCGAGGAAGTTGCTTCCGGGCCAAACCAAACTACGGACTCAGACAACAGCACCCAACCGGCGAGGAAGTTTCCTCCGTATTATACAATCTAACAGGCGAGGAAGTTTCTTCCGTGTCAGGACAAACTACGACATTAGCAGGTTAAGCCTGTAGTAATCTCCTGATATTCCAATGTCCGGAATTATTCAGGTAAAAAGAGGCGGTTAGGTAAAAGAGAGTATGGAACTAAGTTCCGCACAAGATGTAATAGAGAACATTAGAGAAAGGTAACAACAAAAGTTGGAATAGTTATGGATGGAAGGATAAACTACTCTAATAGGCGAAGAAGTTGCTTCCGTGCCATACAACAACCACTTAGCTATAAGATCTATTTATGAAATTAATTTTGATAGTAAAATGAGTGAAAAGTACAAAGTGCGAGACCAGGATCAATTACATTTCATCACTTTTGCGGTTAGCGATTGGCTTGATCTTTTTACAAGAAAGGAATATCGGGACATCCTGGTAGAAAGCCTGCAATATTGCCAGCAAAACAAAGGGCTGGAACTTTATGCCTGGGTTATCATGACCAATCACATACACCTCATCGGTAGAGCAGCACAAGACCATAAGCTTCAGGATATTATAAGAGATTTTAAGAAATACACCTCAGTAATGGTTTGCCGGGCTATTGAAGCCAATCAGAAAGAAAGCAGAAGAACGTGGTTGCTTTGGCTGTTGGCAAGGGCAGCCAGGCAATCTAAAAAGCACCAGAAATACAAGCTATGGCAAAATCAATATCATCCCATTGAGCTGAATACCAATAAAAAGATGGAACAGCGCTTGGCATATCTTCATAAAAATCCGGTAAAAGCAGGGTGGGTAGAGGTGCCGGAAGATTATTTGTATTCCAGTGCCCGGAATTACGCAGGCAAAAAGGGGCTGTTAGATATCATGTTCATTGAATAATTTAAAAAAGAGATCACCTCAACAGACGAGGAAGTTACTTCCGTGTCAGACAACGACACAAAATGATAGGTAGACTGTCCTGGAAAAAAAGGACCCGGAACTAAGTTCCTCGCCAGAGGTTGAATGATTTAAAAAAGAGATCCCAGAACCAGGTTCCCCATCGGATAGGATAAGAAGGAAAGCAATGCCTAATAGGCTCAGACGACAACCTTAACAGACGAGGAAGTTACTTCTGGGGCAGACAACGACACAAAATAATAGGTAGACTGTCCTGGAAAAAAGAACCCGGAACTAAGTTCCTCGCCAGAGGAGGTATATTTCCACAGATCATTATAAAACAACACCCACATTTTTAGGTACTTATAAATAATTTAATATGAAAAAAGTAGTAATAGACGGGAATAAAATAAACACAGAAAAGGAATTACATCAATTACTATCAAAAGAATTGGATTTCGGTCCATATTATGGCGAAAATTTAGATGCTTTATGGGATATGCTAACTACAAATATTGAAAGACCTTTTTCTATTTATTGGGTTAATTTAAGGGAATCAAGAAAAAAGTTAGGATCGACATGTGATCAAATAGTTAATTTACTAAAAGATGTTGAAGAATATGATTTAAAAATGGGATGGACAGAAAAATTTTCTTTCAATTTAGAAGAGTAAACCGATGGTTATGTTTGGGTTTGGAACCAGGAAGCTACTTATGACTATTATGCCCATGGCCCATTGGCTCGTATTGAATTGGGAGAATACCGGGTACAGGGACTGGATTATTACTACACCCTGCAAGGCTGGCTGAAAGGAGTGAACATGCCCGGCTCTCAGGATGCCGATGACGATCCCGGTAACGATGGTATAGGCTCTTCTAAAGTGCCCCGAGATGCCATGGCCTTTAGCCTGGGGTATTACGAAGGCGATTACCAACCCATTGGCAACGTAAGCCTGAGCCAAGACCGCAACCAGCTTTGGACACGATTGGATGAGCAATACAGCTACAGGGGATTGTACAACGGCAATATTGCCTATATGGAAACGGACCTACCCACACTGGAAACCAACCCCATGCAAGCCATGCTCTACCGCTACGACCAGCTCAACCGACTGGTGCTGGCCCGTGGGTTAAACCAGTATGACATTACCAACGGCTTTGCCGCCCGAACCGGCGATACCGGCCCTTATGATGCCTCTTATACGTATGATCCGAATGGCAACCTGCTTACCCTGAACCGCCTGAAGCAGGATGGCAGCTCCTTAGATGAATTGGTGTATGCTTACACAGAAAACACCAACCGCCTGTATAATGTAACCGATGCGCATGTAGACCCAATTGTGTATGATGAAAAAGTATATAATAGTGGCCCCATCCAACACGATGGCCATGTGTACCGCAGCATTATAGCCCAGGGCAATGCCACCGCTGAGGCAGGACAACCGGCACAACTATTGGAAGCCAACGAAAGCATTACCCTATTGCCCAACTTCCACGCCAAGGCAGGCTCCGGTTTCCATGCCCGATACACCAATGCCGCTAACCAGGAAATGGAAGAAGGCGACTTTACCTATACCTACGATGCCATTGGTAACCTGATAACCGACAGCGGAGAAGGCACCACCATTACCTGGACACCCTACGGCAAAGTAAGGTCGGTAACCCATGATGATGGCACCGTAGTAAATTACCGCTACGATGCTGCCGGCAACCGCATTGAAAAGCGGGTAACCAAAAATAATGATACCCAAATAACCCGCTACCTGCGAGATGCCTCCGGCAATGTGCTGGCTATTTATAAAGACAACATCCTGATAGAACAACCCGTGTATGGCAGCAGCCGGTTAGGCCAATACCAACCCAAAGCCACCTTTACGGCCGGTAGCCATTACCTGGGCCAGCGCAATTATGAACTCAGCAACCACCTGGGCAACGTACTGGCCGTAGTATCCGATTCCCTGAAAATAACCAATGGCGAGCTGGTACCCATAGTGCTGCAACAACAGGATTATTATCCTTTTGGCTTAGCCATGAAGGGGAGAGGTGCAGAAAATGAAGCCTACCGCTTTGGGTTTAACGGGAAAGAAAAAGACCAGGACTTCCAGAATAATTATGATTACGGATTTAGGATTTATAATCCTAGTATAGCTAAGTTTTTAAGTGCGGATCCTTTGACAAAAGAGTATCCCTGGTATACACCTTATCAGTTTGCAGGTAATAAACCTATAATTGCCATTGATTTGGATGGTTTAGAACCCCTTGTAGCTACTGATTACAAGACTTTAGAAGATTTAGGACAAAAAATTGAGTTAAGATACTATTCAGATATCGCAAAGATGGTTTACATAAGTAACACCTTTGAAGGAAAGACTGTAACCGATAAGCTTTCTAGTTCAATGTCTAGTCAAGAAGACTTGAAAAAGGCAAGATCAGCCAATTTATTTCAAAAAGGTGTTATTGGACTAACAAATCCAACAGCAGTTTACTATAGAAAGACATTGGAGAAGATTGAGAAGATGTCTTACAAAGCGAAAAATGACCAAAATCTAGCATTTCAAAGTATTGCAAAGTCATTATTAGCCAAAACAAGTAACCCCCGAGGAACTTTAGATAATACATATTTACATGTAGCTGGACAAGCATTTATAACCACATTATTTGGTGAAGGAGTTGCGGATTTTGCAGGCCATTTGCACGAAACAGCTCACGAAGCGTTGATGACTGGTATTTTCATTAGTGATAGAGATATCAATGCGGCTATTGATAATTATTCTGATTTGGTAAATAATCAATGGGGGCAAGAGTTTGGTATGGAGATATCAGAACACTTGGGGATTGATTCTTCTACTGAATGGACCAATGATCTTACGGCAAATTATTTAAATGCTTTACAAGAGAAAATATCCGAAACAATGGGAATAGAGTTTGAGAGTTCCTATAATGCAGATCAGAATTTTGTGAAAAATCTTACCACATTTATAAATAAAAATAAATGAGAGTATACATATTACTTACGTTATTGGCTCTATTGTCATGTGTTCCAAAATTGGGTGTAGAAGATGAGTTAGACTTTAGTATAGATAAGTGGAATTCTGCAGATAAGGATGGAGGAGAGAGAGAAATGATGCTTAAAGATTTAAAAGAAAACCATTTACAAATAGGGATGCCAATGGATTCAGTGTATTCCTTATTGGGGCAGCCTGATACAATCATTTATAACAATGAATTCAAGTATCTTTTATCTATAAGTTATGATCCTTGTTTTTTGAGTTTAAAATTCGTCAAGTCTCGGCTTGAAAGTTTTAACAAGGAATGCGATTAGTCTTTAGTGTTAAGCACCAGCCCCCAACTAAGTTTAGTTTGACCCCAATGGCGCGCATTTGTGAGACTGTGTAAAAACGAAAAGATTCAAAAAAGTGTTTTTTCTTTAACAAGATTAACTAAAAAGGACATGCATTTTATAGCGGGAGCAGACAGAGATCAAGTAAGCCAATAGACATTGAATGAATTGATTGACCTCTCCGCCCGATGGCGCGCGTTTGTAACGCGTGCTTACTTTCGGCTCCTTTTAGATGTAGCTTGAACCACACCTAACTATATTTTATTAAACAGAAACATAAGGATTTTCAATCCGATTTTAAAACTAAATGGTAATAGGAACACAACAAATCAAATACAGGATCAACCGCAGCGGCAGCCGCAACAGGTTTACTTTTTTAGGTAGTTGGGTGAACCAAATAGTGCGTGGCGCTGCCATATGCCTATTATTCCCAAAGCTTCCAGCTTAACTTTTTGAAAACAACATAAAGAAAACCATCAACTTTTTAAATTTTTAATAAGCACAATCCATACAAAACAGAGCACAAACGGCCCATTCAAATGGAGTACACAAAGCAGCAGCCTGGGTAGAAAAAAAGAATGAATAAAAAACAGATAATGCTTTTAATTTTTTCAAACACAGGTGCGGAAGTTTCTTCCGTGCCAGCCAAACAAAGGCACAAAATGATAGATAGCCTGACCTGGAAAAAAGAACACGAAACAAAGTTCCTCGCCATAGAGTTTTTCCTCTCAACCGGCGCGGAAGTTACTTCCGGGCCAGCCAGACAAAGGTACAAAAGAATAGGTAGCCTAACCTGGAAATAAGAACCCGGAACTAAGTTCCTCGCCATATAGTTTTTCCTCTCAACCGACGCGGAAGTTTCTTCCGGGCCAGATAAACAAGGGCACAAAAGAATAGGTAGACTGTCCTGGAAAAAAGAACCCGGTACGAAGTCCCTCGCCAGAGGAGAATAATTAAACCAACAGCCGCAGAAGTTTCTCCCGTGGCAAAGCAGTTCCAAACACACCTCAACCGGCGCGGAAGTTTCTTCCGTGCCAGACAAGACACAAAATCAAGTTCCTCGTCAGAGAGGCTTCTGCCGTAGAGCGAATCCAATCAGTAAGAGCTGTGTTAATTGTGTAGGAAAAAGCTTCTTTCAAATATCAGGTACTCAACAAGCGAGCAATCAGGGTTAAAAAAGGAAGTTGAACGGAAGCGATTCAGAATTTAAACTTTTTTTTCTTCTCATTTTAATTTTTCAGCGGTAACTTAAGCATTTATTTGACTGATATATGGGCGTATGAATGCCTGTATGCAGATTTAACATACAACTGACCCTTTGTATTATTAAAGTACCACTGCTTATGAATATAAATTTTGCTAAGCGGATTTGGCCCCTCGCTTTTTTTCTGCCACTATTGCTTTTCTTCACGGCATGCGATACCAGAAAGCCTCAGCAGTTATTAGAAGCAGAACAACAGCTACCCGAACGCATCGATTTTAATTATCATGTAAAACCCATCTTGTCGGACAAGTGCTTTGCCTGCCATGGGCCAGACGCGGCCAGCTTAAAGGCGGACCTCAGGCTGGATACCGAAGCGGGCGCACTGGCGGCACTGGGTGACGAC
>JBGTIS010000141.1:0-15992 GCA_041745535.1 Cyclobacteriaceae bacterium
GGTGGGTTATACCCCTTCTTTTTCGCAGACATTTGAATTTGAAGAAGAAAATCGAAAATTTCCGGCTTTACAGTTGCAGGAATCTACTACCGAACTGAACGAAGTGGTGGTAGCCGCTGCCAAACCGATGATTGAAGTAACTCCCAATGCCATGGTAGTGAATGTGTCGTCGAGCCCGGTCCTGCAAAACGGCACGGCCCACGATGTGCTGGAAAAATCGCCCGGCGTGGTAATCGACCAGAATGGAACGATCAGCGTGAAAGGAAAATCCAATGTATTGGTGTACCTGGATGGCAAACCTACTTATTTGTCTAGCAGCGATTTATTACAACTGCTGGAAAGTATGCCGGCCGGCAACATTGAAAAAATCGAGATTATGGAAAATCCGCCAGCCCGGTACGATGCGGCGGGTAATGCCGGAATTATTAATATTGTGCGTGCGAAACAGGCAGATAAGGGCCTGAATGGCAGCATTAGCCTGAATACGGGCTATGGAAAATTTGCCAAAATCTCTCCCAGCCTGGATCTGAATTATCGGCAGAAGAAGTTCAATTTGTACGGAAATTACAATTACTTCTATAACAAACGTTACCAGAGCAACCACATCTATCGAATGATCCCTTACGACAACGATAATCCGGAAACGAACACCACCTTCGATCAGCGTACTGAAATGGAACCTACGGTAAAAGGCAATAATTTCCGCTCCGGTGCCGACTGGTTTCTCACATCTTCCACTACCTTAGGCATGTTGGTAACCGGTAACTATGGCAACTGGGGTGGCGAACAAATGACTGTAACCAAATTGGGTGGTACATATGATAATCCTTTTGATGGCCTGCGGGCTGAGAACAAAATGCTTAACGAATGGACCAATACCACCTATAACATCAACCTGAAACAGGATTTTGGAAAAGGACATTCTTTGGTATTGGATGCCGACTATGCCCTGCGGGGTGGCGACAGCAATCAGGATAACAACAACTATTATTTCCGCGACGAAGGTACTACCAATGAACCGCCTTTGCTGGTGCGTACCACCACCAATACCGATATGGACATCAGGGCGATCAAAGCTGATTATACCGGTACCCTTTTTACCGACTGGAACCTGGAAGCGGGAGTAAAGACCAGTATTGTGAAAACCGACAACAAGCTGGATTTCCGTACTTTCAAAGAGGGCAACTATGTGGTGGATACCTTGCGCAGCAACCAGTTTCAGTACGATGAAAACATCAATGCGGCTTATATCAATATTAATAAAAAATGGGGTGACCAGTGGCAGTTGCAGGCAGGGTTGCGGGGCGAGCAAACCAATTCCAAAGGCTATTCCGTTACGCTGGACAGCCTGGCTGAGCGCGATTATTTTAATCTGTTCCCCAGCGTTGGACTTACTTATAAGCCCACGGAAAAACATGACTTATCCGTTTCCTATAGCCGCCGGATCGATCGGCCTGATTATGGCAACCTGAATCCTTTTGAGTACTTTCTGGACAGGTTTACCTTCGAAAGAGGAAACCCTTTTCTGAAACCACAATATACCAATGCGTTCAGCATGACCTATGGGTATAACCATGCGGCCTTTCTTACCTTGAGTTACAGCCATACCAACGATGCCATTACTCAGATTCTGGAACAGGATGAAGCCAATCAGACTACCTATCAGACTACCGTAAACCTGGATAAAACCCAGAATTACAGTGTGAATCTGGCAGTGCCATTGCCTGTGAACGACTGGTGGACGTTGAATGCCAATCTTTCCGGTTTTTATAATGATGTTCAGTCACCTTCCAGCGAAGGGTTGATCGACAAAAACAAGGTGAGTTATAACTTGCGACTGCAAAACACCTTTACCCTTCCCGGCGACGTAAAGCTGGAAGCATCGGGATTTTACCGGTCGCCTATGTTGTGGGGAATATTTGAAATAGGTGAGCAGTATCAGGTTGATATGGGCATTTCCAAATCATTTGGGCCGCTGAAAGTACAGGCCAGTGTGGACGATGTGTTTAATATCCGTGAAAACCATGTGCTGGTAAAGCAGGGCGACATTAACACTACCGTGAGTAATAAGTGGGAATCGCAGGTATTCAGGTTGAATGTATCGTACCGGTTCGGGAACGAAAAGCTGGAAAGTGCCCGCCGTCGCAATACCGCCTCCGACGATGTACAACAAAGGGCGGGTGGGAATAATTAACTTTGAACCCTTAATGTACTGACTTTATAATTAGGTTGTTCGTTAATCGTTATTTGGTAAGATTTTTCTCACAAATAACGATTAACGTATAGCTTACTGCTCTTCTTCACCTCTCAGTTTTTCCGCCTTTCTAACCCCAGGAATGTGCCCTCACAGTCCTTTTATTCAATAAAACGCATAACCTACTGCTTCATCAGCAAATCCAGCATTTTCCGGTCCAGTTTATGCCCGTGCCAATCTTCGTAGGCTACGTCTTCACGGCCGGAATCCAATACGCCGAATGAGCCGGCAAACTCCCAGATGGCAAAACCGATTTCATGGCTGCTCAGGATATCCAGCACATCGCCAAACCACGACAGAAATACGGGATGGGGTGTTTTGTTCCAGCACCCACATTCTCCGCAATGTACCCCCACTCCCTGTTGTACCAGTTCGATCCAGGGCTGGTAAAAAGCTTCCAGTTTATTCCGATCCAGGATCATGTACCGTTCGCCATTAGGGCCAATTTCAGGACTTAAATCAGCTTCCTTGATTTTTCCGGGATCGGCCTGCATCATGGGCAATACATTGATTTTTCCCGGCCAGGAAGGTTCAGGCAATATGTCGGGATTTTTATTGGCCCAGGGCGCTTTGTAGTGAGAAATAAATCCCGGATAATACCCCCGGCAGCTTTGGGCAATGTTCAGGTCGGTGATTTCGGGGATTACCGATTTTCCCACATCGTTGCCATCGGCGATTACCAGATGATCGGGATTGTGCTGGCGGATGGCTTCAGCAGCGGCTTTGGCCACCTTCCGGTATACGTCGCCCGGTACACTGCCGCGCAACGAATGCTGGTCGTTCATATCAGCCCGCATGCTGGGCTCATTCACCAGGTCAAAACTTATTTTTTTGTCAGACATATTTTTATACCGTTCTGCCCACATGCTCCAGTGATAGTAGAAAGCATCCTGCGCGGCCTGGTCTACCCAAAGGTTGTAAGGCTCGTAAAAACCGGCATTTACACAATAGCCGGGTGCCCGGTGCAAATTCAGGCTTACATGCAGATTATGTTTCTGTGCTGTGGTTACCAGCTGGTCTATTTCATCCACCGCTTTCTCATTAATTTTATACACATCGTCGGGGGTAATATTTTTACTGCGGTCGATGTCCAGGTAGTATGGATAGGCCATCGGGATTCTGACAAAATCAAATCCCCAGTCTGCCATCCACTTGAAATATTCCTCCGGCGTTTTGCTTCTGGAGTTGGCCGGATCGGGAGAGAAAAAATCCAGCAGATTAAACCCTTTCCACCTGGGCAGTTGATTCTTCATTCTAACGGGTACGGCAGCAAAGGCAGACGTCCCGGCCAGCCCCAGGCCTAAGGTGGCGAGGCTGGTACTTTTCACAAAATCTCTCCGATTCATATTGAATTCATGATTCATGTTGTAGGGTAATTTTAAGTGGTGATAGGCATAATTGGTACATTCCGAATTATCCGACAATAAATTAGAAAATTTTAAATTGAAAAAGAATATTGCAGGGTAATAATACAAAAATTTGATTATGACCTTATAAATCCGTATTCTTAATACAAAAAAGATATAAAGTTGGAGAAAAGCCATTCACATGCTGTTGACCAGGCCATCTGGATTCAGATCCGGCAGGGCAATGAACCGGCACTGGTGCAGTTGTACGATCGCTATGTGGATGTGCTATACAACTATGGTTTGAAAATTACAGGCAAATCAGAAGTGATTGAAGATGCCATTCAGGAACTGTTGGCGGAACTCTGGTACCGACGAGAAAAGCTGTGTGTCCCTGATTCGGTAAAAGCGTATCTGCTGCGGGCTTTCCGGCAAAAACTGCTGAAACAATTATTCCATTACAAACGCATCTCCTTTACCGGCGAATATTTACCCATTGGCGTTACAGACGATCATCAGTACCTGCATACACAGATTTTATCTGAAATTGAATCGGAATTCAAATCCAGCTTAAAAGAAGCTATGGCCCTGCTGAGTCAGAAAGAGCAGGAAGCCATTGTGTTGAAATATACCGAAAACCTTTCCCATGATGAGATTGCTACCATTATGGGGATAAAAAAACAAACCTTATACAACCTGCTGTATATCGCCCTGCAAAAGCTTAGCAAAGCGATGAAAGATAAGCATCCTGCTGATGGCGTATTTACTTTTTATGGCCTTACCCTTCTTTTTCTCTTCGGCATTTTTGTTTAGAAAAACTCCCGCCTATCCACCAATTAGTTAATAGTATTTTTACGAAACCCCTGTTTCATTAAAATTTTCATAAAAACTTATTTTTTTTCTCGTTCACACAGTAGATTTTACAATAAGTCGCTTCTTGTATATATTGATCAGCATGCGCAGCGATGAATAAACAAGATACCATCACCAGGCTTTTACTGGACGAATCATTCAGAGAATGGGTTTTAGCTGGCGGGGAAGAAAACAGCGGCTTTGGGCAAAGGTGGATGCGTATGCATGCTGAACAGGCAGACATCCTTCGGGAAGCTAGAGATATTCTTTTGGAGTTGCGGGCCGATAAAGCGCGATTGCCTAAAGAAAGAAAAGATATGCTTCGGCAAAGGATCAGAAGCTTTGCCCGGTCAGACCAGTCTCCTTCTGCTTATTCGGCTTATTCATGGAAGCGAAGAAATCTAGTAAAGACGTGGATTGCCGTGGCCGCGGTAGTGTGGGCAGTAGTCACGCTTTGTGCCCTGTTGTACCAATCAGATTGGAATCAGCCCAATGAAATGCGATATGCCACTGCGTATGGAGAAATTAAAACCATTACTTTACCCGACAGCTCACGGGTTACCCTGAATGGAAATTCTTCCATCCGGTATTTTCATCGGAAAAACAAGGCGTTCCCTCCCAGGGAAGTATGGCTGGAAGGAGAAGGTTTTTTTGAAGTAAGCAAAAGACAAATACCCTCAGACCATGGTGACCTTCAGCCTGTCAGGTTTATTGTACACACGGAAAACCTATCGGTACAGGTGTTGGGCACCCGGTTTAATGTGCGGCACCGGCGTACGCAAACGCAGGTGGTGCTGGAAGAAGGCAGCATACAACTGGACCTGAAAGAGCAGGCCAACCCGCTGCTGATGTCTCCGGACGAGTTGGTAGAAATAAACAAAGGTGAGAAGCAAATCCGCCAGCAGGTGGTAAAAGCTAATGATTATATCGCGTGGAAAGAGGGATGGCTCCATTTTGATGGCGCTTCCTTTTTGGAAATCAGCCGGATTTTAGAAGATAACTATAACCTGGAATTGGCATTCGCAAATAAACAACAAAGTGAGGATATCAATCTAAGAGGTTCATTTCCAGCCGATAATATTGATATTCTGTTAGAAGCCATTGCCAATGTAACCCATACTACGATCAGCAAAAAAGGGAAAACTATTATCTATCAATAAATAAGATGCCGCTTTCTTCATCGGATTCCGGAAAACGGCAGTCGGCAGTAAAACAATAAACACACTTTAAATGCAATACTATGACACACTATTGTACACACATTTGCTGGGCTTGTATCATCTTGCTATGCCCCTGGCTTCCTAACAGGCTGAGTGCCCAACAACTGGCCCTCACCACCGAACTTCCTGCCCACACTGTGGGTCAGCACGAGGGAAAGAGCTTGTCTTCCGTACTCCAGGAAATAGAAAAAACCTATAAGGTAAATTTCTATTATCAGGTGCAGGATGTGGAGCATAAATTTGTAGACCAGCCGGTTCAGATTGCCGAACAAAAAGATCTGAAGAAAACGCTGACAGAAGTATTGGAGAAGCTTTCCCTGGATTTCAAAAAAGTAGGGAAAGATTATTACTATGTGTTCAAAAAAGATCAGCATGACCTGCCTGAAAAGATAAAGAAAAACAGTTTCTCAGGCAGTTTGTACACCGATACCAAGAGCAGCCTGCAAATGCTGGCCGCCCTGCCCAAAGTTACGCTCGATCAAAGCCTGACCGCCCTGGAACAAACCATTAGTGGTCGGGTAATCGATCTGGAAAATAATGAGGCCTTACCCGGCGTGAATGTTTTCGCCAAAGGTACTTTGAGTGGCACCGTAACGGATATGGACGGTAACTACAAAATAACGGTTAACGATAGTGTAAGTATACTGGTATTCTCTTCGGTGGGTTATGGGTCTGAAGAAATCCCAATCAATGGTCGCTCTATTATCAATGTGGAAATGTCTCCGGATATACAGGCCCTGAGCGAAGTGGTGGTAACCGCGCTGGGGATAGAAAAGGAAGCCAAAACGCTGGGCTATGCCACCGCCAAAGTGGAACCGGAAGAATTTAATGTAAACCGCACTCCCAATTTCATGAACTCATTACAGGGCAAAGTGGCCGGCGTTAACATCACCAGTCTGGGCACAGGTCCGCAAGGCAGTAGTAAAATCCGGATTCGGGGCATCTCTTCTTTTGGGGGCGATAACTCTCCGCTAATTGTAGTAAATGGGGTGCCCATTGATAATACCAGTTTTGGTGCCCGTGGCGAAGTTTCCGAACGGGGTTCGAATCGTACTTCCGACAGTGGCGATGGCCTCAGCAGCATCAACCCCGATGATGTTACCTCCATGACCGTACTGAAAGGGGCCGCTGCCTCTGCCCTGTACGGGTCCCGCGCCAAAGATGGTGTAATCATGATTACCACCCGCAACCGTGCGGCAGGAAAAGGAATTCAACTGGAGTACAATTCCAATTATACTTTCGATACCCCGCTGGATTATACCAACTACCAATATGAATACGGACAGGGCGAAGGCGGTGTGCGGCCCACCTCACCCCGACCCGTGTCTGGCGTATGGAGTTTTGGAGAGAAATTCCAACCCGGCATGACGCAGATATTATTTGATGGTATTGAAGTACCTTATGTACCGCAGCCCAATAAGGTGAGAGATTATTACCGGAATGGTTCTACCTTTGCCAATACCGTTACCATTTCTTCAGGCGGTGATTATGGAGGGTTTAGCCTTTCTGTATCCAATATGGACAGCAAAGCGATTTTGCCTGGCTCCAATTACAACCGGAAAACCATAAACCTGGGCTTTACCCAAACTTTGGCCAACAAGCTTACCGTATCTGGAAATATAAACTACTCTAAAGAAGACCGGAAAAATCCTCCCAATATCGCCGAACAGGACTATAGTCCGGTGGTAATTTATACACTGGCCACTTCCATGCCTTTGGATTTGCTGGAAAAATACGCTTTTGACGAAAATGGAAATGAATTCCCTTACTCCCGGTTTACCAATCGTACCAATCCGTATTTTGCCCTATCCCGCTTCGAAAATAACATCAGAGACCGTATTTATGGTAACCTTACTGCCAAATACAATTTTACTGACTGGCTGTATTTGCAGGCAAGGGTGGGCCAGGATTATTTTATGCGCGATCAGGAGTATAACCTGCCCACAGGCTCACAAAGGCAGTCATCGCCACCGCCGGGTTTTGTGAATGGAGAATATGTACAGGATCAGCTCAGGTTCCGCGAAATTAATACCGATTTTCTGATAGGAGCCAGTCAGACTTTTGGTGATTTTGGTATCAATGTAAACCTGGGTGGCAATCAGATGTACAGGCGCTCTGACCGGAACAATATATTAGCGGAATTATTCTATACCAGAAACAAATACACCATTGAAAACTCAAGCAAAGTAAGTCCGCAGTATACCATCTCAGAAAGACAGGTTAACTCTTTGTATGCCTCCTCTGAATTTTCCTACAAAGGCTTTGCTTACCTGAATGCTACCGTGAGAAATGACTGGTTTTCAACGCTGTCTCCTGAAAACAGAAGCATTCTCTACCCTTCCGTAACCGGTAGTTTTGTGTTTTCACAAGCCTTTGAGAATTTGCCCAACTGGTTGTCGTTTGGAAAAATCAGGGCTGCTTATGCCGAAGTAGGCAGTGATACTGATGTGGAACCATATGCCAATAACCTTTTCTATGGCATCAACCCACAGCAGTTCCCCGACGAGGATGGCACACCCAAGCCGGTAGCCAGCATCAGCGGGGCGGTGGTACCCAACACTAATTTGCGCCCCATGCGGGTTACCGAAAAAGAAATCGGTTTGGAAATGCAGTTATTTGACAACCTCCGGTTTGAGGTATCGCTGTATGACAAACTATCGTCCGACCAGATACTGCAGGCCCAAATATCCGACGGTTCGGGATACACTACTCAGTTGATCAACGTAGGAGAAAGTGTAAACAGAGGTGTTGAAATGATGGTGGATGTGTCGCTTTTTAAAAATCAGAACTTCCTTTGGAATTTCAATGCCAATGCCTCTTACAATAACTCGGAAGTGCTCAGTTTAGGCAGCGATGTGGAAGGTTCCTTTATCACGGTAGCAGAGGGGGAATTTCATGGAGAACTCCGGCAGGAAGTAGGAAAACCTCTGGCACAACTCTATGGTTGGGGCTGGTTCCGCGACGACCAGGGTCGACAGGTTTTCGACGCCGTCAGTGGCCGTCCGCTCCGATCAGAAGAACAGGTGAATTTTGGTTCTGCCATACCCAAATGGGTAGGTGGTTTTACCAACAGCTTTAACTATCAGGGTATCAATCTGTCGTTTCTCATAGATTTCAAACTGGGTCATAAAATGATTTCCGGTACCCACGTTAATGCGTATCGGCACGGCCTGGACAAAGCTACGCTGGTAGGAAGAGACGTAGGCTATGTAATCGGTGAGGGTGTTATGGCGGACGAGTCAGGAAACTATGTTACCAATACCGCACGGGCCGAAATTCAGCCCTATTATGAAACCATTCGTTCCGGCAGAATGTCTGAGCAATCGGTATTTAACGCGGGCCTGTGGCAACTGCGACAGATTACCCTGGGTTATGACTTCAGCCGCATTCTTCCTGACGACAAATTTATCAAAGGATTACGACTGAATATTGTCGCCAATAATGTAGCGGTTATCAAGAAATGGGTACCTCATATTCACCCTGATCAGTCCGGATTGATCTCTGATACTATGATAGGCCTGGAAGCTACCGGGTTGCCGATTACCCGCAGCATCGGTTTTAACCTGAATGTTAAATTCTAATCAGCACACCATGATTCATCTTTTTCTCAACTTTCAATACAAAAGAAAAATGAAAAATATCAATACATATAGCCTGCGTTGGCTCCTGGCTTTCGCTTTAATAACTGCCTGTGACGATGGGTTTGATGAAATGAATACCAATCCGGTCCGCTTAACTTCTGTGGACCCTGCGTTTCAGTTGAATTATACCATTATTGAAAGCGCGCCCGTATATGGCAACCTTACTTATGAAACTACCATTGTACGACAAATGATTACTCCTTTTACGGGGGTGGGTACTGGCGGTAACCTTAATCAGGACAATCGGTCAGCCACCCAGGACAACTGGCAGCGATACTTCCGGAATATTGTCAAAAATGTAACAGATGTGGTGGAGCGGACGAAAGATGATCCTGAAAACGCTAACCTATACCATATGGCCAGGATTTGGAGAGCGCACGCCTTTATGGTGCTTACCGATACCTATGGCGATATTCCATACACGGAAGCCGGACTCGCATACCTGGGAGAAATTGTGTTTCCTGCTTATGATAGCCAGGAGGCAGTTTACACCGATATTCTGAATGAACTGGAAACGGCTGCCGCCGCTTTGGATGCGGCCAAACCCATTGCCTCTCAGGATATCTTGTACAAAGGGGATGTTACCCGCTGGAAGCGCCTGGGAAACTCCCTCCTGCTGCGGGCTGCCATGCGGCTTACCAAGGTAAACCCGGGACTGGCACAGCAATATGTGGACAAAGCAGTGGCCGGTGGACTGATGCAGTCTAACGACGACAATGCCGTAATCCGCCACGATGCCAATTACAGAAACCCTTTGGGTACGCAGCTGAATGGCGGACAGGCCCCTTTCTATTATTTGGACCAGGAATTTGTCAATTTTCTGAAAAGTAATAACGATCCCCGACTGGCAGCTATCGCCGTCAGATATGTGGGTGCCCTGAGTGGCAACGATCAGGTAGAGGAGAATGCGGTTCGCACCGCTGACGTGCAGGTGGGCATGCCGCAGGGGTACGACAATACCACCATACCTCCTGTAGCGGAAGCGGCAGGCCTGGCCAGCTTATTCGACTACAGTCAGCTCGACAGAAAGCGGTTGGGCGATCCGGAGGCACCCAGCTTTCTGGTTACCTATGCGCAAACCCAGTTGTTACTGGCAGAAGCAATTGTCCGTGGTTGGGCGCAGGGAGATGCAAATTCTTTGTATCCTGCAAGTATCGTTGCACACATGGAGCAACTTGCGGCCTATGGAGATGATAGCAATATTCCTGATAGTTTGGTAGATGTTTATATACAAACACATCCTTTGGCTGTCGGTAAAGAATTGGAGCAGATCAATAATCAGTATTGGGTGGCTTCTTTTCTGAATGGCCCCGAAGCATTCGCCAATTTTCGCCGAAGCGGTTATCCGGTGGTAGCACCCAATCCGTATCCGGGCAGCGACCTTAAAACGGAAGATTTTATCCGCAGGTTAACCTATCCCGATTCCGAACTTACGGTAAATAAAGAACATGTAGATGTGGCCATCAGCCGGCAGGGACCCGATGACCTGGATACCCGCATTTGGTGGGACGTGGAGTAGAGAGGTAGTGGGAAGTCAGAAGTTGAAATGTTGAATTAAAAATGTTAAATGTTGAATTGGAATGTCCTCACTCAACCGCGCGTCGGCCGCATTTAACATTAGGCCCGCAAAAGTCACTGCTGGCTTCCTGCTTTTCACTACCTTCTTAAATACATTATGATGCAATTAAAATTCTATGAAAAACCTTAAAAAACGATTACAGCAGGGAGAAACATTAAATGGGTGCTGGCTGAACCTGGGCAGCCCTCTTACGGCTGAAATTGTAGGCTTATCAGGCTTCGATTGGGTGCTGATTGACCTGGAACATGGTGCCGGTTCAGAAAAAGATGTGCTGCACCAGTTACAGGCATTGGAACATACTCCTGCTGCTCCAATCATCCGGGTGGAAAGCTCGGAACGCCAGAGGTTTCACCGGGTACTCGATCTGGGCGCAGAAGGTATTATGTGCCCGCGGGTAGGCAACGTAACCGAAGCGGAAAAAGTGGTCAGTGCCCTGCGCTATCCGCCGGAAGGAAGCCGGGGCATAGCCAAAATGGTGCGGGCTACCGGTTTCGGACAAAACTTTACTGCCTACCACCAAAATGCCAGGGAAGACATCCTGGGTGTGGTACAGATAGAAACGCTGGAAGTACTGGACCACTTGGATGCCATCGCGGCCCTGGATGGGGTGGATGTATTGTTTATCGGTCCGGCCGACCTATCTATGGCATTGGGCTGTTTTGGTGAGTACGATCATCCACAATTCAAAGATGCGCTGAAAGCTACCGTGAATGCCACACAAAAGGCCGGTAAAGCCACCGGCATTATTTTGTTTGATCCGGATGATTTCAAAACTTATCATGACATGGGCATCAAAATGATTGCCTGTGGAGCCGATTCCATCTTCGTGGCCAATGGTGCCCGGCAAATGGCACAAAAGCTCAGTGCCTTTAAATGATCTGAAAACAACAGTTATTTATGATTTTTACTGACCCCCTGTTTATCCTGCTTATTGGTGTGCTGATCGTAGTTGGTGGTATCATCGGACTACGGCTGCACCCTTTTCTGGCGCTGCTGCTGGGCGCTTTTGTGGTAGCCCAACTCACGCCCGGTTCGGCGATCGAACAATATGTGCTGAGTAAAGGGGGTACCGCCGGCGCCGCGCAGGCCCTGGCCGACAAAGCGGTAGGCGAAAGAATCGCCATACAGTTTGGCGCTACCTGCGAAAAAATAGGAATCCTCATTGCCATGGCCTCTATCATCGGGAAATGTATGCTGGAAAGTGGTGGCGCGGAAAGAATTGTGCGTTCCACCCTAAAAGTAACGGGTATTTCCAAAGCTCCGCTTACTTTTCTGGGCAGCAGCTTTTTCATCGGCATACCGGTGTTTTTCGATACGGTTTTTTACCTCATGATCCCGCTGGCCAAAGCCATGGCCATCCGGATTGGTAAAAACTACCTGTTGCTGGTGCTTTGTATTACTGCCGGAGCCGCCATGGCCAATTCGCTGGTGCCCCCTACCCCCGGCCCGCTGTTTCTGGTCAGTGAAATGCAGATCCCGATTGGCATGATGATGATCGGCGGTATTCTGGTTGGGATTGTAACCATTGCCGTGGGGTATTTATTTGCTGCCTGGGCCAACAAAAAATGGCCTGTACCCCTGCGTGATTCTATGGAGGCTCCATTGAAAAATATACAATCGCTGTCGTCGCAAACAAGTCTGCAACTGCCACCCTTGTGGCTGTCGTTGCTTCCCATCCTGATTCCGCTGGTGTTTATCAGTGGCAATGCCGCACTGAATACGTTTATGGATGCTGATGCTTCCCAAGGCTTTCTGGTAGGAGCCGTGAATTACCTGGGCGAAAAAAATATCGCCCTGGTAGCCGGTGGGTTATCAGCCTTAATTATGCTGGCGATTCAGAAAAGGGGCAACAAGCAGGAATTGCTGGAATCGGTACAAACGGCTCTGATGAGTGGCGGGATGATCATATTGATTACGGCTGCCGGTGGCGCCTTTGGCGGCATGCTGCAGCAAACCGGTATCAGCGAGCGCATTGGGGCACTGACCCAGGATTTTCAGATGGCACTGCTGCCGCTGGCATTTTTAATTACCGCCGTGGTAAGAACGGCGCAGGGTTCCGCTACCGTAGCCATGATTACCGCATCGGGCATTCTGTCTGGCATGTCGAATGCCGCTTATCTGGAATACCATCAGCTGTACATCGGGCTGGCCATTGCCTGCGGCTCCAAACTGATTCCCTGGATGAACGACAGCGGTTTCTGGATTGTGTGTAAAATGAGCAACCTGACCGAAAAAGAAGCGCTGAAAACCTTTTCTCCCCTGCTCACTATTATGGGGATTACCGGACTGATTGTGATTCTGATTGCCGCCAAGTTGTTTCCGCTGGTATAAAGTATTGAGAAAATAATTGATCGATTAATACAAAATGGAAAAAATTGGATTTATAGGATTGGGCATCATGGGCAAACCGATGGCATTGAACCTGGTGAAAGCAGGGTACTCCCTGGTGGTTTCCGATAAAAACAAAGCTTCCGGCGAACTGGTACAGGCAGGCGCGCAATCCCTCTCAACCAACAAAGCCATTGCCGAACAATGCGACATCGTCATCACCATGCTGCCCGATTCTCCGGATGTGGAAGCAGTGGTGCTGGGAGAGGACAGCGTTTTAGCAGGCATGAAAAGAGGATCGCTGTTTATTGATATGTCTACCATTGCGCCTGCTGTGGCTAAAAAAGTATATGAAAAAATGCGGGAGAAAGCCGTGGAAGCCCTGGATGCACCCGTATCGGGCGGACAGGTGGGCGCCGAATCCGGATCGGTATCGTTTATGGTGGGCGGTGCTGAAAAAGCCTTTCAGAGAGCCCGCCCCCTGTTTGAGGTAATGGGCAAAAACATCGTACACATCGGAGAGGCTGGCGCCGGACAAACCACCAAAGCCTGTAACCAGATTATTGTGGGCATCACCATTCAGGCAGTGGCCGAAGCTTTTACCCTGGCTAAAAAAGCCGGCCTCGACCTGGAAAAAATGAGAGAGGCACTTCTGGGAGGTTTTGCCCAAAGCCGAATCCTGGACCTGCATGGCAAACGGATTATTGAGCAAAATTTCCAACCCGGCTTTAAAATCAAATTACACCGGAAAGATATGAACATTGCCCTGCAGGCTGGAAAAGAGTTTTCGGTACCCCTGTATGGCGCTGCCCAGGTAGCCGCCCACATGGATGCCATGCTGGCACAGGGAAACGGTGAACTGGACCACAGTGCCATTGCCCTGTTTCTGGAGAAAATCTCAATGGAAATGTAATGCTTTTGCCTGTTTCGATAGATCACACTGATATCTGGAAAAATTGCATACTGAAATAAGTGCGAAGTAAATGAACAACTGTTAATTTAAGCTATCAGGTAATTATCACTGGTAGAAATAACTTCTGAAACACATGAAGCAAACTAGAATAACAAAATTAATATGTTCTGGTGTCATTCCGAGGGACGAGGAATCTTTGCCAACCCAAAATAAATACACCTTAACCTACAGCCGAAACAATTTAACCGCATCAATTATCATTGGTAGCGGTCATTATGTGGAACAAACGCATATTGGTGGCTATGAGCTTTTAAAGTCTTTGCTATACCAAAAGGGATGCTTCGCAAAGGCCAGCACACTCCACGCCGTATGGCAATACCACAGAACTTAGTTTACAAAATAATAAAATCATTATTCACTTATAACAACAAATTAAAGATGGACAAGATGCAACGACGTAATTTCTTTAAAGTCCTGTCTACAGGTTCATTGGGCGCACTGGCCGTGGGCTGTACCCGTACAGAAGCTGAAAAGGCGGTGGCGGCAGCACCGAAAAAAAAGGTATTAATGAAGGTGGGTTGCCAGCATGGCGGTACCACCACCGAAAACCTGGAATACCTGGCCCGGCATGGTGTGTTTAATATGGATGGCGGAGAACCCAAAGTAATTGAAGGCAAAGGCTGGGACCTGGACGATTCCATGGCCAAAAAAGAAGCCTGCGACAAATATGGCATTAGCATGGACGCCTACCATTTACCCCTCTCTTCGGCCGGTATCGATAACATAGATACTCCGAACATTATGCTGGGGAAAAATCCGGCAAGGGACCGGGAAATTGAGATGATCCAGCAAATGATTGAAGTGGCCGGTAAAACCGGTGTGTCTACCTTAAACTATAACATGATTATCCTGCCGATTTTACGGACGGGCCGCACTGTAGACCCTACCCGGGGCAACGCCTCTTACAGCACCTGGAACTATGAGGAAGCGGTAAAACGGGGTATGGACAAAGAAATGACGGTTGCCGGTGAAGTGGACATTGACGAAATTTATGAGCGCATTACCTATTTCCTGGACCGGGTGCTGCCGGTAGCGGAAGAGTACAACGTGAAACTGGCCAACCACATTGCCGATCCGCCAGCACCGGTAGGCTATCGGGGCATTACCCGGTGGAACAGTCCGCATGTGTTTGAGGGCATCAAACGTTTTGCCCAGCTGTACGACAGTCCCTCGCATGGATTTAATCTGTGCTTAGGTTCTACGGCCGAAGGACTGAAAGATCCTAAAACGGAGATATTTCCCATCATCAAATGGGTGGGCGAACGGAAACAGATCTTCAACATTCATTTGCGCAACATCAAAGGAGGCTGGAATAACTTTCAGGAGGTGTATCCCGATAATGGTGATATGGATTTCCACAAGATCATCAGAGCGCTGCGCGATGTTGACTATGCAGGTATGGTAATGCCCGACCATATTCCACAGCACAGCGATCCGGGTAGCGGCCTGCAGGGACACGCATTCGCCTTTGGCTACATCAAGGCCCTGATCCATGCCGTAACCAACGAATCAATGGAGAGCACGGAAGGATGATACAAAGCTTTACTTGTAGCGACCACGTGCCCGTTTGTCATCCCGAACGGATGGACAGCAGATAAAATTCCGCTTAAGCTACAAATACATTAACTTTACAATTGATTACTGATTAGTAATTGCTCAGTGAGGGATATTAAAAACAGGCGAGCACGTGATAGCCAGGAAACCTAAAGCTGGATCAGTCTAGCAGACAGATAAACAGATAATTTACAGCCAAGGGGCCACCATGGAATGGCCACCATGCAACCTCCGTTGGGGGAATG
>JBGTIS010000142.1:0-8939 GCA_041745535.1 Cyclobacteriaceae bacterium
AACATGGAAGGTATTGCCACCTCCTTCGGCAAAGAGTTCAAACACACGTGTTTCGGGGTGGTATCTCCAGATGGCCTGCCCCAGAAAAGAAACATTCTTTGTAACCGCGGAACTGATGCGGGCTGTGGTGGTACTTCCCTGCGCGCCATAGAGCCAGCCATCAGGTCCCCAGCACAGGCTATTGGCTACGGCGTGGGTATCTTCCAAACCAAAACCTTCCAGATGCACCACGGGGGGGGCATCGGGCAGCCCGTCGCCTTCCGCATCAGGATAGGCTAACAAATAAGGTGGATTTAGCACCCAGATGTTTCCCCGGCCAAAATCCACACTGGTGGCAATGTTAAGACCGGTAATGGCATCGGTAGCTTTGTCGTAGGTGCCGTTCCCGTCGGTATCTTCAAAGAAAGTGATTTTGTCGGCACCTTTGACACCTTCCGGCGGTGGATCGGGTATCTTATCGAATTGTATGCGCAGGTGATGGTCGATGCTGGCTACTTTAAGCCCTTCCGGATACGGATACTGATTGTATTGCACCACCCAAAGCCTGCCGCGGTGGTCAAAATTAACTTCAAGGGGCTGGTATACCGCTGGCTCCGACAAAAGGAGGTCAAGGGCCAGGTCATCGGGATACCGGAAGCCTGACAGCGCCTCTTGGGGCGGCGTAGGCTGGGAGTTATCATCAGACAGGTCGCCCCGACCTTCAAAAGCTTTCATGTAATTGGCTACCGCTTCGTTCCCGGCTACCTCTTGTAATTGTTTGGGGGAAGTATTGCTTTTCTCCTGAACCGTATTACATCCCAGTGAGCTTATGGTAATGAATAATGCAATATAAAAGCGGTTTAAAATTATGCCCATGGCAGATGGTATGGTTTTAATGGTACGGAAGCGATCAAACGCAATTTTCCGCCGCAGTAATGGTATTCTTTTTTTGAAATCTGAAAGATAGAGAACAAGCCCTGCTTACTGAAGGCTCAATGCTGTTGCTCCCATAAAATCTTTGCTCAGAATGCTGGGGCACCAGTGTGTTTCAATGTGTTCGATAATCTTTTCCGTACCTTCCGCATGGCTCACATAAGGCGGCATTTCCGGATTGTACATACTATCGGTAAGGTCGCGGATCAGCACTACATTCTTTCCAACCTTAACCTGTCCTCTTATACCAAACGATCTTCCCAATACGCACATATTGGTGTGCACGCCACAGATGGCCACATTACGAATTCCCTGCTGGGCAAAATAATTGTAGATTTCCTGTCCATCATCCGAGATAATATCCTGGTCATTGATCTCGATGCTGGCAATCTGGCGGGTCCAGACTTCTTTGGGACTGCATCCTGGCGCATCACATCCTTCATCGGAATCGTCTACCGGCAATGAACCTTCGTACGCGCTATCCAGATGGTACCAGGGCTCAATGGGAATAGGCGGCCTGGCAACAGGTGCTGCCAGTACCCGTTTGCGGGCAGGATGATCTTTATAAAAATCGATGGTGCCGCTGGGAGCATGCACAATGGTAACCCCTTTGCTGCGGGCAGCCTTAATCATTTCGTTGAACCTGGGCGCCATGGCCGCCACACGTTGGGTAGCACTGTCGCACCAGTGCTTGTCCCACATATCACAGATAATGATGGCCGTTTCCGACGCTTTCCACTCTTGGGTAGCTGCCTGCTTGTCCTGGGGTGTGGATGAAGTCTGGCTACGGGTATGCAGCAATAGCATATTCTCTGCGCCGGCAGACTGTGTTGCGTGGTTCGGCTGCTTTTGCTGACAGGCATAGAAAGAATATAATACCAGAAAAGCCAGGAGGGATGATTTAAGGAAAAACATGATTTTTATGTTTAATGGATGATATAAAACAACTTTAAAATAATCCTGCCTGCAGATTTCTTTCCAGTTACCAGAAATCAGCCATGCCAGTATCTTCCCATTCGATGTACCTGTGCAAGCAAATAATTCAAATGGCAGCCATTGTACTGCTGTTACACCTAGTCTGATGCGTATTTTTAGTTAATTTAGAAAAAAATTGGAATACTTATTTAAACGTTGACCGTTAATTTATGGAATCAATCACTCATCTAATCAAATCGGGACTTTTAAAGGACTTACATATTGCGGAAAGATCATTTCTTTTAAATAAAAAAATCAGCGAATCGCAAAAGGATTTTTCAACTGGGACCAAAGCAGATATTTCAAAGATACTATTTGACTTAACCTATACAGAAATGGTTTTAAGTTTATGTAGGTTATATGACACACCAAATAAAAGATATCCTACGAGATGTTTGAAGCAACTGTATGAAGCAATAAAATCTGATAATTATCAGACAGATCTGAAAGAATCAAAAACTATTATCTTACAAGAATGCAAATTAATATTTTATCCCGATTTAATTGAGCTTCTAGAGTCAAGTAGTACACATGACTTTAATAAAAGAACTGTTACTTTTTTAGATGATATTAAAGACAATGAACCTGTTTCTTCAAGTATGAAGAAGCTCAAAGAAATTAGGGATAAGTTATTAGCACATAATGAGGATATTCCATTAGATACATATATCCCTTACGAATCTGTTAGTGTTTTGATTAATTATGCAAAACATGTTCTGTCATTTTTCTCTATAGCATATTCAGGAATTAGGCTCACCGTAAACGGCTTTTTCTATTTAAGTAATTCAGCATTTGACTGGGAAATAAAATATAACAGGTTTTTATCACAATAGCTTCAATTAAGTCAAGAACCTTCAATTGACCAAGCCTGTAAGCACAACCCCGTTGGCAAATGCTGTTTAGTGAAGCACAATGGGTGGACCGGCATCAATGGTTACAAAGGGCATTATAAAGCGCATAAAAGCAATGAATCCGTCCTGTTCGTCAAGGTGGGCGGTTTGCCAGCACCATACCCAGACCAGGTACCGCGATCCTGGCACCATATTTACAAATGCCGGGGCCAGGGGCACCGTGCCAAAGCCAAAAGCCGGTGAGGCAGCATCTGCAATGCGCCCGCTGCCCTTTTCGCCTGAGAAGGTGGTCATGCCGCTTACGCTCCAGAGTACCTGCTGTCGCGATAGCGTGGGTTCTGGTGCTGAGTCGGTATAAATGGTAATGCCCATACCGCCCCTACTCCGGGCAAAAGGCAGGTCGGCGAAGGCGCTCCAGTTCCAGTCGTAGGTGCCTTGTGGCGTGATGGTGGCCAGTACCGGTTCGTTGGTGGTGAGGTAAAAGCCAATGCCTGCCGCGGAAAAACCATTATCTTTCGGAATGGTGAATACCTTGCCATCGATCCGGGCGCCAAATGCTATTCCGTTTCCCTCTGCCCATTCCTTATCGTAGGGTGGTCCGAAAACCTGGCTGCCACTGGGTACCACATAGTCAAACGACCTGATCGGGCTGTTAAGGCCTACACTGATCTGCTCAAATACATGTTTTTCCAGCTGACGTTGTGTGCGCAGGCCACCAAACTCACGAATCGCATCCAGCGGCTGGGCGGCAGCTTCAGAGGCATCGGTGTCATCAAACATTTCACTGATGTGACGGTCGAGGTTTTTGGTTACATGTTCAGCAATGAGTAATGTGTCGCGTTCGCCATCTACCTCTTCGATCGCAACGCGTTCTATGCCGAAGCGTGGCACCGCGCTTATCCGCTCTTCAAAGCGTCTTTTAATTTCATCGTACATAATTTTGTTCTATTCAGATAGTTGATAAAATACAATATAAAGTGACAGGTGTATTTGCGGTAAAATTGAATACTCAACTTTAAATCTTAGAAAATGTATGACTATAAAAACTAATTTGGGGTTGCCCGCAAAAATTATATAAACAGATGGAGTAGTCTGCTTTAGCAGCCCCGCGAAGATGCATTTGGGATATGAAACTAAGGTATGAAAAAAATTAGTTGGTTGGACAAACCAGGATATTATTAATTTTATCTGCTTATTTAATAAACCATTTCAGATCAACTACTACTGTAAAAAGACAGGCAATGAATAAGTGAAACATATTCTTGTTGTAGACGACCGGACAAAGGCTGGAAAGGGGAACGAAAAAATTCCCCCTTTAATTTGGTGTTTTAAATAAATAACTTAAGTTCGGATAATGAAGTCGTCTAAAGTTATTTTGCCCAAACGCCCTTTCTTCGTAACAGGATGAATGAGAAGGCTAAATAATGCAAACCTAGCCAATGTTTAGCATTGGTTTCATAACGTACCAGTAAAGCTTTGAAACCATCCAGCCAAGCATTAGTTCTTTCCACAGCAAAACGTTCCTCATATAACTGGCTGTCAAATAGATAGCCTTCTGATTCTGAACCATTCCTGTTTTTTTTATTGCTGATGATATTAGGAATAATGCCATAGCGAGCACAGGTCTCCCGTAGCTGTTTAGCATCAAAACCCGCATCGCCATTGAGAAACAAGCCATCGGTGAGAATGCCAGCTTGCCGCAGGGTGGATAGCGTTTCGCGCGCATTTTCTTCTATCTCAAAGAGGTCATGATGCTCTCCACTCATTGGATCGCTACAGGTTATGGGCATCCCCTGACGGTCAGTCAAAAATAGCGTGTTTGTCGTTTTGGCCTTCTTCCTGCCTTGCTACCCCACTTGTTGCCCGCCTCGCTTGGCTGGGGTATGAGAACCATCTAATGCTACACTGGACATGTCCAACAACTCACGACACAAGTCCAATACGGCAATCCACATCCGGTGCCAACTCCCATCCTTACACCACTTAGAGAAGTAGTAATATACCGGGCGCCGGTGCGCTGATTTCCAACTATTTATATGGCGACCAAATAGGGACTCCATCGGAAGGTGACGCCACTGAACCCCAGTTCTCATGCGATATAGAATCGCTCTGACTATACGCCAAAGACCTACACTACAGTCTGGACCTCGTTGCCCTTTGCTTGAGTGTGGCACTAGATTTTGATTAATTTGTCTTTTTGTTAACTTTAGCATCGTTGTGGTTAGGTTATGGTTTTAAATCTCTTCAATTAAAATATAACCTTTCCGCAACTCTTTTCAACTCCTATTTTACTTTAGACAACTTCAGCACTAAGGAAGAATTCAGAGCGGGGATTCTTACCTTTTTTAAAAATATCGCTCAATACTGAGATAGTTGAACAGCCTTTTACTCTAAAATTCCGTATCATAAATTCCCAGTTCAATTGCTAGCGAGTATAACTATTTTTTTACAGGAATTTATCCTTTAATTACTGTTTACTAAAATAGAAACCAGTAGCTGGTGTTGGTTAAATTAAATTCTGGTATAAATTTTTAGTGTGTAGTACCAGATACAGTTAACCCATATTAAATATTTGCTCTATGATTACATTTCCAGAATGGCGATATACCAAGGAATAAACCCCGTTATTCGCTTAAAAAACAAAATTGTTTAAATTAATATCAGAAATGATGTAAGTTTAAAAGAAAAAAAAGTATTTGAGTTAATTTCAAATAAAATTTTACAGAGAATTAATATAAAATTAATATTAAATTTATTGAATTTCATACAAAAAATACATAAACTTGTAAACTGTCTGTCATTTAAAAAAACCAATATTATAAATTCGATAAGTAATATTTTTGGTAAACTATCGCCTTTTTTATATTTTTTTTACATTATAAATGCTTTACTAAAATACATACTAAAAATATTTCTTATTAAATAATATGAATTAGAGGAATTTTTATTTAACTATTACAATTAATTATTGTATTTTTATAATTATTGATTGTGTATATTATGTTATTCAGTTTTATTTTCTGATATGCTTATGAAGAAACAATTATTGATCATAGATGATGACATAGGCATAAGATCTCTGTTAGAATTTTATCTGAAGAAATATTATGAAGTTACTGTAAAAAGTAATGGTCTTGAAGCATTATTATGGCTGGAAACAGGAAATATACCTGATATAATTATTGTTGATATTAATATGCCTGAATTGGGCGGATATGAATTTGTTCGTTTAATCAGAGGAAGTGGTTTCTTTCGCGATATTCCATTAATGGTATTATCAGGGCTAACTGACGATAAGGTAAAAATGCGCTGCTTTGCTGAAGGAGCTAACCTGTACATGACAAAACCATTCAATCCTGATATGCTATTAATTAATCTGCGAACATTGATTAACGGAGAGGATGAATACTATTACGCATAGTGATGAACGGCTACATAATACAGATATTCTGTTTCAGAATAAAGGGAATGAGCATGTCAAAAAATTATTGGTTTTAGGCAGTTATAGCCGTGAAATTGGCGTAAATTTATCGGAAATAGGGTATGAACTGATTGGCTTACAAAGTTTTTCTGATGTGCTGTTAATTCAAAACTCAATTTTACCTGAAACCCATCAGCCTCATGTTATTTTAATAGATTATGCCTGGTTGTTTTCAGATAAAAAAGAATTAGTATACCAGGTTATCAATTATGCTAATGCTTCTCATATCCCGATTTTCGGTATCGCGGCTTCGTTTGATGTGTCTGAGAAAAAAGAAGCATTGAAAGCAGGGTTTAGTGATATTTATACCATTCAAGATGAGGTACAACGTATAGAAGAACGGATTGTATTTCTACACAAATTTAAGCCTAAAAAGAATAAACTAAAGGTAAGCAATACGCCTGTCTTTCAATACAATTTGCCGCTTCATAAAAGAATATTCGACATTGCATTTGCTCTCACCGCTTTGTTTGTACTGGGTCCGCTACTTTTAATAATAGCCATATTGATAAAATTAGAGTCGCCCGGCCCAGTTTTATACGTTTCTAAACGGGTAGGTTCCGGATTTAAAATATTTAATTTTTATAAATTCAGAACCATGAAAGTAGGGGCTGATCGGGAACTTAAAGAACTCATGAGTTTCAATCAATATACAAATGGAACAATGTCATCATTTGTGAAAATTAATAATGATCCACGCATTACATTCATTGGCCGGTTTCTGAGAAAAACCAGTCTTGATGAATTCCCACAGTTGTACAATGTGCTCAGAGGCAATATGTCGGTAGTTGGTAATCGCCCTTTACCGCTTTACGAAGCCGAGCACCTTACCGACGATGTTTGCGCCAAACGATTTTTAGCTCCAGCTGGCATCACAGGACTTTGGCAGGTAACCAAATCAAATCGTACCAATATCTCTGAGTTGGAAAGGAAATACCTGGATGTAACCTATGCCGACAGAAAAGGAAGCTGGTGGTACGACTTAAAAATAATATTAAAAACATTTCCCGCGTTAATTCAAAAAGATAACCTGTAATAGGGCGAATTCGTGATATAATCTACATTATGCGTCTATTTTCCCATCAGGCAGGTTATTGAATGTCAGTAATTTCTTCAGTTAATTTATTTAACACACCCTGTCAGAATTTTAAAATTTTTATTAATTTTAAGGTTAATTATTATCAATACTTAAAGTAGCATAACTAAATTATTTAGATTTTTGGTAAAATGGCAATACATTTTGCTGATTTTTAAAGTTTATTTACATGCAGAGATCAGATCAGCCCTTTGTTTCAATTGTAACGGTTAATTATAATCAAACTGATACCACCTGTGAGTTCCTTAATTCATTAAAATCACTTTCTTACAAAAAGTATGAAGTAATTGTTGTGGATAACAATTCAATTCATAATCCTACCAACTCGCTAAAAAAGGCATATTCATCCGTAAAAGTTATTTTAAGTAAAACAAATCTGGGCTTTGCCGGTGGTAATAATTTAGGAATTAGAAAAGCGAAAGGCGACTATATTTTTATTGTAAATAACGATACTGTGGTTACCCACAACCTGATCGAAAAATTGCTTATGCCATTTTATCTTTTTCCCACTATCGGCATTGTAAGTCCGAAAATAAGATATTACGACAAACCAAATATTATACAATACGCAGGTTTTACAACGGTTAATCCCCTTACAGGGCGCAACAAGTCTATCGGTAGCTCCGAAATAGACAAGGGGCAGTACAATAAGGCGGGTTTTACTTCGTATGCCCATGGGGCTGCTATGATGGTAAAGAGAGAGGTAATTGAGAAAGTAGGACTGTTACCCGATATTTTCTTTCTCTATTATGAAGAACTGGACTGGTCTTCGCAAATTACCCGCGCGGGGTATAAGATTTATTATGAACCGAGAGCTTTAATTTATCATAAAGAATCGGTTACTATTGGTAAAGAAAGTATTATCAAAAAATATTACTACACCAGAAACCGGATTTTATTTATGAGGAGAAATGTAACACCATTTCAACTGGCCATATTTCTTCCTTATTTTATAATTGCTGTGATTCCTAAAACTATTTTTGAATGTTTAATCACATTTCAGGTTACCCATCTGAAAGCATTTTTCAAAGCAATTAAATGGAATTTATCTCATATTTGTATCCGTTCTAAAAAACCTGCTAATGCCATTCCGCCAGCGTTAGTATGAAAATAGGAATAGAGGCACAAAGAATTTTCCGTAGAAATAAACATGGAATGGAAATGGTTGCCCTGGAATTAATCCGGCATCTGCAGGTTATTGATTCAGTTAACGATTATGTGATTTTTGTGAGCGAAGATGTTGATCAAACCTGTTTAACTGAAACCGGAAATTTCAAAGTGAAACCTTTAGATAGCCTACCTTATCCGGTTTGGGAACAAATACAGTTGCCTAAAGCTGCTTCTCGCGAAAAGTTAGACATATTGCACTGTACAGCAAACACGGCACCCCTAATCTGCGAAATTCCATTAGTGCTTACTTTACACGATGTTATTTACCTCGAAAAAACAGATTTTGGTGGATCAGTATATCAGAATTTCGGAAACTTATACAGAAGGTTTATAGTGCCAAAAATAACTGATAAATGTGAAGTAATAGTAACTGTTTCTGAATATGAAAAGCAACGCATAGCAGAAGAATTGAATATTCGGGAAAATAAAATTAAGGTGATTTACAATGCTGTTT
>JBGTIS010000143.1:0-2831 GCA_041745535.1 Cyclobacteriaceae bacterium
CAAAACGGGTAGCTGTTACCGGAATACCGGTCGCGCCCTGGTCAGGGCTATCCATGGTGGCACTGTAGTCGCCGTCTGTCTGGGTTATGTTGAAAACCACCCGTAGCTGCATACCCTGCACTTTTAATAACCCATTCCATGGTCCGGTGATCGCCTGCCCATGCAGGGTACATGATACCATTATGGTGATAATTGTGATGGCTATTTTTTTCATTTCAATTTGTTTTAATGACCTAAGGCTCACCGGAAGTTTCTTTACAGATTACCACAATATTTCCTATATTCCCTGCTTTGTTTTATCTTTAAATGTACAATACCTAAAAAAGATATGCTAAAGAATATTCCCCTTTCTCTGATTCTGTTTGCTTTATGTGCCACCTGTTTTATGGCCTGTCAGCAAACTAAACCGGAGGAAGGATCACAAGAAAAAGAAGAAACCAAAGCTACCTTTGTTCGGGATGAGTTATCGTTACAGCACGGACAGGAACTTTTCAATCAGTATTGCGCGAGTTGCCATAGTTTTGATGAGAATATGATTGGACCGAACCTGAGTGGGGTTACAGCCAAAGAAGATAAAGACTGGCTGGTTTCCTTTATTAAAAACGCGCCCGCCATGATTGATAGCGGCGACGTACGGGCTACCGAATTATTCAAGGAATACAACATTTATATGCCGGCTTTCAACATGCTGGAAGGCGAGGAAATTGAACATATCCTGGCCTTTATCCATAAGTTCTCGGAAGGAGAAAAAAGAAATGTAAACAATCGTCCCGGTGGCATTATTAATCCCATTCCCGAAAGAATTCCTGTGTCGGATCTTAGCCTGGTAGTAGAAAAGGTGCTTACCGTGCCACCCAGTGCCGAAACACCGCCGGTAGCGCGTATTAATAAATTGCAGGAGATCAAAACCAGTAAGGGCAAGCGGATGTTTCTGCACGACCTGCGGGGCAAACTCTATGAAATCAAAGACAACAAGCCCTGGGTGTATCTGGATGTAGCCGCCGAGCAACCTAAGTTTATAGAACACCCCGGCTATGCCACCGGTTTTGGTAGTTTTGACTTTCATCCTGAATTTGAAAAGAACGGCTTGTTTTATACCACCCACACCGAACCCGCGAACGCCGCGCCTGCCGATTTCGCCATTGACGACAGCATTAAAGTGAGCTTACAATGGGTGCTGACCGAGTGGAAAGCCGACGACCCAAATGCCAGTGGATTTTCCGGTACACATCGGGAACTGTTACGGGTTGATATGGTGGGCAATGCGCATGGGGTGCAGGAAGTCACTTTCAATCCGCTGGCCAAACCCGGCAACGCCGACTATGGGATGCTGTACATAGGCATTGGCGATGGCACCGCTGCCCTGGCCGGATATCCATTTCTGTGCGATAACAAAGGAAAGATCTGGTCTACGGTAATCCGCATTGACCCGGCCGGTACGAATAGCACCAATGGTAAATATGGTATTCCCAAAGACAATCCGTTTGTGAACGATCCCGATGCGCTGGGTGAAGTTTGGGCGTTGGGATTCCGCAATCCGCACCGCATTTCCTGGGACATGACCGGATCAGGTAAGATGTTTATCACCAATATTGGGCAACACAGCGTGGAAGAAGTAAACCTGGGCGTAGCCGGAGCCAACTATGGCTGGCCCAACCGGGAAGGCAACTATTTGTATGATGTAAATGCCAATCCCGAACTGGTATATCCCCTTCCGGAGGATGACGCAGGCTATACCTATCCGGTAGCACAATACGACCATGATGAAGGCAATGCCATTTCGGGCGGATTTGTATATGCCGGTAAAAAAGTACCACAGATGAAAGGCAAATATGTGTTCGGAGATATTCCCCGGGGTAAACTGTTTTATGCGGAAGCAGCTGCCATGGAGCCCGGACAACAGGCGCCTGTGTATGAATTGAGTGTGGAATTCGACGGACAGAAAACCAATCTGGAAACCCTTACCGAGAGCAAGCGTGTCGACCTGCGTTTCGGCACCGATATCGCAGGCGAGATGTATATCTTCACCAAATGCAATGGTACCCTGTAAAAATTAATCGACTGTAAAAAATCCACTGTCGCGCTAAAGAATGAGGAGCGAGACTAATCACTTTCCGGATACTGAATTTTACCTCTTGCAAGACATATTTTTTCAATATTACAAGTTCTTCTACCAACCCGTTAAGTACTTTCTGTGTCTATGTAGAAAAATAATAGCGTGAAACTATGAAAAATTTAATAAGCCTTCTTTTTCTATTGAATGCTCTATTAATCACTAGCTGTAAAGATGATTTTAAAGATAGTAAGGTGGTAGATTTTGAAACTTTTCAAATGGATTTACCTGCTAACTGGAACCAATTTACTCAAATTGGATATGATTCACGGGTCGGCGGAATTACCAATGGTAAAGATACCTTAACCTATGATTTTGGCTGGTATTCGTACGATTTTAGAAATGAAACAACTGCAACTCATACAAGAACAGAAACCACCATTGATGGGCATGATGCATTGATAGTACGTCCCAAGAAAAAAGGGAAAGGTATTATAGGCGTTTTTGTGCAGGTTGACAGTCTGGGCAAATTTACAATGTCCGGAGTAAGCAAAAATGAATCAACGATATTAAAAATTTTTAATTCCATAAAATTTGAATAATGTATATTTGACCTGTGTTGCGTAATTCCCAAGAGCAGTGCCCCCTACTGATCACAAAGGATTAAGTTCTAATCTTAAAAGCACAAACAGGTTTGATGCTTATAAATATTACGGAACCATTAAGCTAAGAGGAGACCCACTGGATATTCACCATATTTAAACTGGCCCTTTTTAAC
>JBGTIS010000144.1:0-10631 GCA_041745535.1 Cyclobacteriaceae bacterium
ACACATAGGATTAGAAGGGCTTTTCGCGGATCACGCGATTTTTCAAAAAAACCGCGAAACCATATCATCGCCTTTGAATTGGCTTTCTTCTACATCAATTTTGGTTTCGTCTAAAAAACATACTTTATGAATCACCACCAAATTTTCTTCCAGGGTCTTATAGAAAAAATCGTTAGCCCTTGACAGTAATCCAAAGCAGTTAATAGAACGACCAGTGGTGACTTCAATCGCAACTTCTTCATCATGAAATTGCCATCGGATCGCCGAGCGACCATAGGGTACAAAACCTGCTTGTGAAACTTTGGTCTCATCCCGGTGGGGGGGGTAGGGGTTAAGGTTGTTAAAATCACCCCACACTTTTGAAGAGTTCTCTTCTTTTCTGGAGGATGCTTTTAGGTAGTTTTCCTTTTTCCATTTTTGTAGATCGATCATTTTAGTTTCTTGCATCGCTTGTTTGATTTCTTCCATGAGTGGTTTGGCGGTCAGATTGACCATTGTCAGGCAGGCATCGGTTATCACTTGCCCAGGGGCTTGGCGCGACTGGTTTTTGTACTTACCGAACAAGGATTCTATACTATCCGAGCAGCGGAATCGGCAGGGGTCTTGGCCTAAGCGTGCCAGGTTTTGCTGTAAGTACGTTTCTGCCGCTTGCTTGAAAAAATCATTAGCAGTGCTCTGCTGAAGGACTACTCGGCATTGCTGGGCACTCTGTTCACTAAGCCCTTGGTTTTTCAGGATTTTAAGTAGCGCGTTCATCGTCTGACATCGCGTCTGCATGTCCTGATAGGGTAGCAGCCAGGCAATCTTTTCCTGAATACTTTGGCTTAATAGTTCAGGGGTTTCTTTGAGCAGGGAAAGCAGTTTGCGTCCCCACTGGCAGAGGGGTTGTAGATTCAGAAAGCGGCCTTTGGTTCGTTGCGCCGGGGGCATCACCAGCGAGGCTTCACTCAGCAGGGTCTGGCGTTTGAATACCGCGCAGGCTTGGCTGATGGCCTCTCCCTTCCAGCAAGTAGACACCCGCGCCAAAAGTACCCGCGCTTCTTCCAGGCGCGATGCCTGGCCAAACTCGTAGTCTGATAAGTTTATCCCCAGTACCACCAGGCAACTCCTCAGGCCGCGACGGGCGTAGCGAAGCCACAGAGTCAGTCTAATCAACTCCATAATGCATAGTATTTTCTATATATCCAGCAACATTCTGGCAGCCGGGCTGAGGCGGGCTATGGTTTCGGCTCTTACGTATCGTTTCTGATCGATTTGCTGGGGTTGGTCGCGCCGGCAGAAGTAGCTGTGTACGGCCCGGCGGGGTTTTTCGGTATGGTTTACGGTACCGCCATGCCAGGTGTGTGAATTAAAAATAACTACCGTTCCGGCCGGAGCTTCCACAATAATTTCTTCAGGATGGGTAGCCATGGGGTCGGCCAGTACGTCTTGTGGAAGTTGCCCGTTTTTATGCGTTCCCGGTACCAATCGGGTAGCGCCATTGGCGGCTGAAAAATCGTCGAGCAGCCAGATGGAATTACAAACCTTATATTCGCCCGGCGATACAGTTTCGTGCCAGTCGGCATGCAGTTTTTGCAATCCGTAACCCGGTAGCGCAGCGCGATAATTCAAAGAAGAAAGTTTAATGTCGGTACCCAGCACATGAGCCACTCCGGCCAACACCCGCGGATGGGTATAGAAAATATCAAAGAGCGGATCTTTGTTTACCAGGTCAGCCAGCCGGTCGGCACCTTCTTCTTTCGGATGCCGGATATATTTGGAATCAAATAATTCAGATCCTGCATGTTCACCTTCCTCATTCAGTAAAGTTTGTAACCGGTTACAAATGGCCTTTACCTGCTCGGCATTCAGCAATTGCCCAAGTACCAGGTAACCCTGTTCATCTAAAAAAGATTTTTCTTCATTGGTCAGGGTATTTTCCTCTACCCCTAATACTTGTAGCATCTTGTTCATATGGAATAAGTTTTTGAGCTGATACGAAAAGAGAAATTAAAAATAATTTTTGGTAAACCAAAAGAAAATAGGTGACGATTGAAATGTTTTTACAACGAATACTGGCACCTGTTTTTGCTCTATTAGAAAACTGATAACTACTTTTTGTTACAAATACTTAAGAAAATAAAAAGAAATTCAGATTTTGAGAAAAAAAAATAAAAAATCTTGCATAAATTAAGCGAAACAAACTAATACTTATTGGTTAGTACTTATCAATTTATAATTATTAGTTTTCAAATATTTGGAAACTCCTTACTTTAGTTTTTAATTCTGATAGTATGAAAAAATATCGCGCGTCCCGCTACACTAGTTTATTTTACTCTCCATGGAAAATGTGTTTTATATGGACCATGATTTATCCGGCTTTTTTCCTGTCAGCTCCTGGCGGTTGCCAGTCTGGCCCGGAAGAAACGCGCCTGACCCACAAAAAAGTTAAAGAAACGGTTTTTAAAAAACATATACTCACTTCCGACTTTATTTCTGAAGGAGTAGCGGTATCCGATGTGAATAAAGATGGGAAAACGGATATTCTGGCAGGCGCTTACTGGTTTGAGGCACCCAACTGGATACAACATGAAATTGATACGCCACAACAGTTTTCTGTAGAAGAAGGCTACAGCAATTCTTTTTTGAACTTTACCACCGATGTGAATAACGATGGCTGGATGGATTTTATCCGGGTAGATTTCCCCGGAGAAGGGGTATATTGGTACGAAAACCCTAAAAATAAAGAAGGTCACTGGCCATCGCGCCTGATTCACCCTTCCGTTTGCAATGAATCGCCTGCCTTTGGCGATGTAGATGGCGATGGCAGTATGGACATGGTGTTCTCCAATGCCGATCAGGGAGAAATGGCCTGGTTTTATATGGACGAGGAAAACAGTGAAACACCATGGAAATCTATGCCTATCAGCAAAACGCAGGCCCCGGGCACTTATAAATTTTCACACGGACTGGGCATTGCCGACGTAAATGGCGATAAAAGAAATGATATTCTGGTAAAAGAAGGCTGGTGGGAAGCCCCAGTCAAATTCCATACGCCAAACTGGAGGTTCCACCGTGCCAACTTAGGCGACGATTGTTCTCAAATGCACACCTACGACTTTGATATGGATGGCGATAATGATGTAATTGCCTGTTCCGCGCATAATTATGGTATCTGGTGGTATGAGCAAATCAGGGATAGCCAGGACAATAGGACCTGGGAAAAGCATACCATCTTTGATAAATTTTCGCAAAGCCATTCTTCCGCGCTGGTAGATGTAAACGGCGACGGTTTGCCCGATCTGGTTACCGGGAAGCGTTACTTTGCCCACAATGGACACGATCCGGGTGGCCATGAACCAGCCGTGCTATACTGGTTCGAGCTCAGGCATGACGAAAACAATCAGCCCCGCTGGATTCCTCACTTGATTGACAATAATTCCGGTTCAGGCCTGAATGTGGTAGTAGAAGATATTTCCGGCGACGGCATGCCCGACATCATCACCGCCAATAAAAAAGGGGTATTCTATTTTGAACAGGAAATCAGCGGAACGTAGCAGCGACTTTTGTGTACTTTCCTATCATCTTTGATCCTTTCTGTAAACCTGAGGTGATTTTCGGGTTATTTTCTTAAACTGCCGGTTAAAGTTCGATACATTGTTGAATCCGCTTTCGTAGCCTACTTTAGCAATATTGTGTTTGCTTTCCAGCAATAATTTACAGGCATACCCTATTCTGATTCCGGATGAGAATGCCAGGGAGTTGGGTAATAAGGGTAAACATCTTTCTGTATTAGGTTCCAGCGTAAGCTTCTTCTGTAAGGATTTCATGGGCTCTTGCTTGCTTTCTGAAAAAATATCAACAGCCTACTATTTCTCTGTTTCCTGTTAGGCACCAAACAGGTTATGCATAAACCGGGCATTCTTTACATAACTATCAAACATTTCTGCTCCATTAGGTACTGCGCCTTCTATCATGATCCATCCTTCATAATCAATATCATCCAAAGCTTTTCTCACTTCTTTAAAATCTATTTCCCCTGTGCCCAGCAAATAACCGTTTTCTTTGGCATGGAACTCACAAATACGATCTTTGCCCAGCCAGCGAATTTCTTTATAAATATCATATCCCATTTCATGAGAATTGGCCACATCATAATATACTTGTATATTGGGCGAGCCCACCGCATCCATAATCGCTACATGCTCTTCGGCACTTAACCACGATTCGATGCCCAGAATGATTCCATTCTTTTCCGCTTTGGGTGCTACCAGTTTCAGCCGATCAATCACTACGTTTGTGCCTTCTTCATCTCCCTTAAGGTCACCATTGTTGAAAAATGCCAGCAAAATTACTTTTACACCGATGGCCTTCGCCACGTCAATGCTATCAACTACCCATTGCTGGGCCTTTCGATCCGTTTTATAGGCTACCTGGTTCAGTTCTCCAATGGCCAGGCCACCAATTTGTACGTGGTGCTGCCGGGCGGCCTGCAGATAGGCTTCCTGCACGCTTTTTTGCCGCAGGTGCATGTTGTTTTCCTGATTTCCCAGACTAACCTGAACGCCATGTAAACCAATTTTTTCTGCCAGTGCCATCGCTTCAACCTGGCTGTGGCTATGAATAGACCAGTCGCATGCGCCAATTTTAAAACGCTTTGCCGGTGTACCTGCCAATAGATGCAACCAACTTCTGTCTAAATTGAACCCCATACCGAGCATAGCAGGGGAAAGTTGGAGCATTTTTCTTCTGGAAATCATAATTGCTTGAGGTGATTCAGGATGTTCATGCTTTATAGCTGAAAATAAAGAAATTTAAATTATGATAAAATGTTTGTGTAATTTAGGTCAATATTTTTGTAAAAAAAGTTAAAATAGTATCATCATTACCAACTTTTAATTCAGAACTTTGAAAATTGCCAACACATAAAAATTTGCTTTTATGTATAAAGTCGGAAACCTTTTGCTTATAATTCTATTGGCGGTTTTGTCATGTACCGATCCGAGAGAAGCGGAAACCCATGCCCCGCACCTTGATCTGAATATTGCCCAAAACCACGACTTTTATTTACCGGAAGCATGGCAGCTTACCCTTTGGGCTGAATCACCACAACTTCACAACCCTACTAATATGGACGTGGATGCCAGGGGCAGAGTTTGGGTAACCGAAGCGGTGAACTACCGCGATTTCAATAATTCACCCGATAACCATCTGCACTTCAACCAGGGCGACCGGGTTATGATTCTGGAAGATACCAACGGCGATGGCGTATGCGACAGTGCTAAAGTGTTTGTACAGGATAAAGATATTCGTGCCCCGTTGGGCATTGCCGTTATTGGTAACCAGGTAATTGTTTCTTCTGCTCCTTCCCTTTTGGTATTTACCGATGAAAATGGCGATGATATACCAGATAAAAAAGAAGTGTTTCTCACTGGTTTTGGTGGTTATGACCACGATCACAGTCTGCATTCAGTAATAGCCGGACCCGATGGAAAGTGGTATTTCAACACGGGCAATGCTGGTCCGCACGAAGTTACCGACAAAGCTGGCTGGCAATTGCGCTCCGGCAGCGTATACACCGGTGGCACGCCGTATAATACCGAAAATCAACCGGCACAGGTAAGCGACGATGGCCGGGTTTGGGTGGGCGGACTGGCACTCAGAGTCAACCCCGATGGCCGGGGATTAGAGGTTTTGGCCCATAATTTCAGAAATTCGTACGAAGTAGCGGTAGATTCTTATGGCAACCTCTGGCAAAACGACAACGATGACCAAGTAGTAACCTGTCGCACTTCCTGGCTCATGGAAGGTGGTAATGCTGGCTATTTTAACCAGGATGGTTCCCGCGCCTGGCAGGCCGATCAGCGACCGGATCAGAATATTTTTGCCGCCCACTGGCATCAGGACGACCCGGGTGTGATGCCTGCCGGAGATAATACCGGTGCCGGCTCCCCTACCGGCGTGGTGGTGTATGAAAGTGACGCGCTGGGCGATCAGTACCAGGGCATGCTGCTCAGCGCCGATGCAGGCCGGAATGTGATTTTTGCCTATCAGCCTCAAATGAAGGGTGCCGGGTATGATTTGGAACGGAAAGACCTGATTACTTCCATCGGTGAATCTACTGAAGGTTACAAATGGAATGACGTGGAAAACGATACCCGAAAATGGTTCCGCCCCAGCGATGTGGCAGTGGGTACTGATGGTGCCCTGTACATTGCCGACTGGTACGATCCTATTGTAGGAGGGCATCAGATGCACGATAGCATCGGATATGGGCGCATTTATCGGATTACACCAAAAGGAAAAACCTTAAATCCGCCTCAGTTGGAATTGAACACCACCGAAGGACAAATACAGGCATTGCTCAATCCGGCCATCAATGTGCGAAACCTCGGGTTTGTAAAACTGAAAGCGCAGGGTGAAAAAGCAATTCCGGAAGTTCAGAAGATCTTAGATAGCGATAACCCTTACCACCGTGCCCGCGCGGTTTGGCTGCTGGCAGCATTAGGCGATCGGGGGAAAGAAATTGCAGAAAACCTGTTGCGGGAAGAACCTGATCCGCGGATCAGGGTAGCGGCATACCGTGCTCTGAAAACTGATTGGGATCAATTGCTTATTTATGCCAAAATGGGTGATGAAGATCCATCGGAAGCCGTACGGCGGGAAGTGGCCATTTCACTTCGAGATATGCCACTGGCCAATTGCCAGGACATTATCCTTACCTTAATCGATGGTTATAATGGAAAAGATCCCTGGTATCTGGAAGCATTGGGGATTGCCCTGGACGGAAAGGAAGAAGACATCTATCCGGTACTTCTTGAAAAATACGGACAGGAACCCGACAAGTGGTCAGAAAAAATGGCCAACCTTGCCTGGAGACTGCATCCCAAAGCAGCCGTTGAGGATCTGAAAGCGCGTGCTTTGGCTGAAAACCTGGGTGTCGAAGAAAGAACAAAAGCCGTTACCGCACTTTCTTTTATCACCGACAAATCAGCCATTCAGGCGATGATCGATGTCAGTTATACTGCTGATGAAATAGCCCGGCAGGCCGACTGGTGGCTGAACTTCCGTAAAACGAACGACTGGTACAGCCTGTGGGACTGGGAAAAGCCGGATGCGAATATGCCTTCTGAAATCCCGGATGAAATTACCAGGCATCAAAAAATACTGACGGATGCTTCCGCAGTCATGAAAGATCGGCAGCAGGCAGCGCGGGAAATGGCTGGCGATAAAATTGGGGGCAAACTGCTCATCAGTCTGGCTTCCGAAAAACAATTGCCGCAAGAAGTGATGTCGCCCATTGCCCAAACCATATTTAATAATCCCGATCGGGAAGTGCGTACCCTGGCCAGCGAATATTTTAAAAGGCCGGGCGGGCATACACTATCTGTCAAAAAAATTGCTCAGATAGAAGGAAAGCAGGACACAGGCCAGCAACTTTTCGCGAAAAACTGCATTACCTGCCATCAGCTCGGAGATACAGGAAACGATATCGGACCCAGCCTTGAGAAAATAGGCGCTAAATTCGATAAAACCGGTTTAACCGATGCCATCCTGAACCCCAGCGCCGCCATTACTTTCGGTTATGAGCCTGTAATGCTGAAAACCAAAGACGATCAGGTGGTGTATGGTTTTTTACTTTCCAAAGGCGAAACCACCACCCTGAAAGATGTGGCCGGCAATCAGCATACGTTTAAAACTGCCGATATCAAAAGTCAGCAGCAAATGCACACCAGCCTGATGCCCAGCCCGGAAGCCCTGGGTTTACACGAACAGGAAATCGCTGATATTGTATCTTATCTGCTTACCATGAAATAAAATAGTCACAACTACAACCCTGAACACAAATGCAATCACACAAAATCACCTTATTAGGAACCGGATTGATCGGAAACTTTTACACCATGACCCTGCACGGACAGCGGGGTCGCGATACTGTACAGGTGGTATATTCCCGGTCTGCCGAACGGGGAGAAAAATTCGCCAAAGAATGGCAGATTCCCGAATGGGAAACCGATATGGAAAAAGCCATTAACCATCCTGATACCGATGTGGTGCTGATTGGACTGCCCAATCATTTGCATGAGGAAGCTGTTTTAATGGCTGCCAAAGCCGGTAAAGCCATCTTATGCACCAAGCCTTTGGGAAGAAATGCCCGAGAGGCCAGAAACATGCTGGAAGCGGTAGAAAAAGCCGGTGTATTTCATGGCTATCTGGAAGACCTGGCCTATACACCCAAAACATTAAAATCATTAACAGCTGTTAAAAACGGGGCCCTGGGCAAGGTGCTCTGGACACGCTCCCGGGAAGCCCATCCTGGTCCGCACAGCGACTGGTTCTGGAACAAAGACCTATCAGGTGGAGGCGCTATTGTGGATATGGGCTGCCACTGCATTGAAATAGGGCGCAATTTTATCGGCAAAGATATTAAACCTGTAGAAGCCATGTGCTGGGCCGCCACCCAGGTAAAACCTATTGATGCCGAAGACAATGCCATCGGACTAATCCGTTACGAAAATGGCGCTATTAGTCAGTTTGAAGTGAGCTGGTCGTACCGGGGCGGTATGGACTTGCGCGACGAGGTAGCCGGCACGGAAGGTACTTTGCGCCTGGATCATTTCTTACGGACAGGTTTTGAGATGTTTACTTCCGTAGGGCAGGAAGGCTATGTGGCCGAAAAAGCCGAAAGTGAAACCGGCTGGCTCTTTCCCGTAGGCGATGAACCCCATGCCCTGGGCTACAATCATATGTTCACCGATATGTTTGACGCTATGGATAAAGAAACGGCTCCTATGGAAACTTTTTACGACGGCTACTTGGTCAATGCCATTATGGATGCCTGCTACCGTTCTGCTGAAACCAAACGTTGGGAACCCATTGATGTAGCGATATGGCGGGGAAAAACGGGTATTGCTGAAGAGAAAAACCTGGTTTCCTTCAACGACCAGTACTATCTGATTAAGGAAGAAAAGCTTCCCAATGGACAGAAAAAAGTAATTTTAAAAGACAAAACTACCGGAGAAATTACGCAACAGATTGTGTAAACCAGTAACAATGCTGAAATAGTTGAGAAGAAAGAATCTGCATGATGCTTGAAAATAAACATATTGTAATTGTCGGAGGTACCTCCGGCCTGGGTTTATCGGCCGCCAAAGCATTTATCCGTGCGGGCGCTAAAGTGGTGGCCGTAGGCAGAAATCCCGATACCTGCCACACAGCCCGGCAGGAACTGGGAGAAGGAGGCCTGGTAATTTCCGGTGATGCAACCCGGGAAGAAACCGCTGAAAAGGCAGTTCAGGTTTGCCTGGATAAATGGAGCGGTTTTGATGGACTATACCATGTAGCCGGTGGCAGTGGCCGCCGGTATGGGGATGGCCCCCTGCATGAAATTTCGCTGGAAGGCTGGCAGAAAACGCTGGATTTGAACCTGACTTCACTCATGCTTTCCAACCGGGCAGCAGTGAGCGCTTTTTTGAAGCAAAATACCAAAGGCACTATTTTGAATATGGGCTCTGTACTGGGGTATTCGCCTTCTTCACAATACTTCGCAACCCACACGTATGCCGCGGCCAAATCGGCTATTATCGGTTTTACCAAATCCATTGCCGCCTATTATGCCAAAGAAAATATCCGGATCAATGTAATTGCCCCGGCGCTGGTGGAAACACCCATGGCACAACGGGCAGCCAATAACGAGCAGATTGTGAAGTTTATCAAAACCAAACAGCCTCTGGACGGTGGGCGCATCGGAACACCCGAAGACCTGGATGCAGCTGCCTGCTTTTTTATGTCAGACCAGTCTGCTTTTGTTACCGGTCAGGTACTCGCCGTAGACGGGGGCTGGAGCATTAGCGAGGGACAATTTTAACAGATAAGGAATGAATGAGCAGTTAGGCATTGGCATCGACCTGGGAGCGACTAATATTAAAGGCGTATTGATTAATACAGAGGGGCATGTGCTGGAGCAGGAAACATGTGTTACCCAGGAGCAGCGTGAAGGCAGTGGTTGGCAGGCTGCGGTAGCTGATCTGGTTAAAAAGCTAAAGAAAAAAAGCACCTATCCGGTAACCGCCATCGGGCTTTCCGCTCCGGGTATTCCCAACGAAACCAATACAGGTATCGCTTTTATGCCGGGCCGGCTACAGGGCCTTGAGAATCTTATCTGGTCTGCCCTTCTGGAAGAAAAAGCAGTGAGCGTACTGAACGATGCCAATGCCGCTTTGCTGGCCGAAGCCTGTTTCGGTGCCGGAAAAGGTATTCAAAACTTCATTATGCTTACGCTGGGAACCGGCGTCGGTGGTAGCATCATGATAAATGGCGCCTTGTACCAGGGATTCGGACAAATGGCCGGGCATTTTGGTCACATTACGGTAGATGCCAACGACAAAAACCAGGGCATTACCGGCATGGTGGGCAGCCTGGAAGATGCCATTGGTGATGCTACGGTAAGCAAAAGATCGCACGGAAAATATTCATCCACCAAAGCACTGGCCAAAGCTTACAAAGCCGGCGATACCTTCGCTACCTATCTATGGCTTGATGCCGTCCGAAAGCTGGCTGTAGGATTAAGCTCTCTGTGCAATACTTTATCGCCTGAAATGATCGTTTTGGGCGGTGGCATGGCTAAAGCAGAAACAGCCTTGATGAACCCC
>JBGTIS010000145.1:0-9711 GCA_041745535.1 Cyclobacteriaceae bacterium
TGACCAGGATCTGGCATATACATCTTCATTACAGATTGAAATGAGCCGTGCTTTAGCAGCCCTTACCGAGCGAGAAAGACAGGTAATTAAAATGTTTTTCGGTATTGGTACAGAAGAGCCTCTTTCTTTGGAGCAAATCGGTGAAATTCTGGACCTGACCCGCGAAAGAGTACGTCAGATTAAAGAAAAAGCCCTGAAGAAATTAAGATCTTCTTCCAAGCAGCGTAACCTGCTTGCCGAATATCTGGGATAAGATTGTATCCATAAAAAATCAAAACGAGTCCGGGCTGTTCAGTCCGGACTTTTTTTATTCACTTTTTAGCACATCAACCGGATTGGCCATAGCAGCTCTGAAAGTTTGATAACTAATGGTTACCAGGGCTATTAACAGTGAAATAATTCCCGCAAAAACAAATACCCAAACACTTAGATTAACCCTGAATGCAAAACCCGCCAACCATTCCCGCATCAGGTAATAGGTAATAGGCGTGGAAATTAGAAAAGCAATAATCACCAGAAACGCAAAGTTTTTAGAAAGATTCACCAGCAACTGCCCGATAGAAGCTCCTAATACTTTCCTGATACCGATTTCTTTGATGCGTTGCTCGGTAGTAATAGAAGCCAGGCCGAACAATCCTAAACAGGCAATAATTATAGCCAGACCGGCAATGGCAGAAATGATGGTACTCATTTGTTCGTCGGACCGGTAAAGCGACTCGAAGTGTTCGTCCAGAAAAGAATATTCAAAAGGCCGGTCGCCAATTAAATTTTCCCAGGTGCTTTTCACCGCGGCAATAGCTCCCTGTATATTATCGCCTTTTGCTTTAACAGAAAGTTCACTGAAACCCCATTCGGGATGTACATGCATGCAGAGCGTGTTAATATTGTGGTGCAAAGAATTATAATTAAAATCGTAGGCTACTCCGACAATGCTTCCTAAGGTATCGCTGTTGTACCAGCCAAAGCCAAATTGAGAACCCAGTGGATTTTCCAATCCCAGCTCTTTGGCCAGCGATTCGTTTACAATAAAGGCAAAACCTGCATCGGTGGAATATTCTTTTGAGAATTCCCTTCCGCTTTTCAGCTTAATACCGTACACACTCAGATAATTGTAATCAACATTTATTTGAGAAACGGAAAGGTCGCGTACCGTAGTATCGGTTTTTACTTTTGCGCCTGTCTGATGCAGATTGTTCCCCAGCCGCTGCCCCGATGCCGTTACGCCCAGCAAATCGGGCTGTTTCAGCAGTTCATTTTTTAGGGTCTCATATTTTTCGTTGGCTTCCTGGCTCATCGGCACAATCATCATCTGGTCTTTATTAAAACCCACATCCTTACTTTTCATAAACCGTAGTTGTTGCATGGCTACTACCGTGCCCACAATCAGGGTAATGGCAATGGCGAATTGTATGACGACCAGGCTGTTGCGCAGCAGCGATTTTTTACCAAATCCTTCCACTTTCCCCTTCAGCACTTTGGCGGGTTGAAAAGATGCCAAGAAGAATGCCGGGTAAGAACCGGCTACCAGTCCAATGATGCCCACTGTGGCAATAATACCAAGTACCAGTACGATATGATTGGCAATGGTAAGCATGGATAAGCTGCGGTTGGTAACCGCATTCAAATATGGAATAAAAGCGGCAGATATAAATAGCGAAAGCAATAGGGCTACAAAAGTCAACAACACAGATTCGCCCAGAAACTGCCCAATCAATTGCCATTTGATTGCTCCCACCGACTTGCGGATGCCCACTTCTTTGGATCGGGTTGCAGACCGGGCTACTGAAAGATTCATAAAGTTAATACCGGCAATAAGCAGTACGAAAAAAGCAACAATGAGAAACACATTGACATAACTTCCATCAAATTTGCGGTAATTCTGGTAATCGTGTTCAATTTCTACTGAGTTCAGATGCACTTCTGACAAAGGTTGCAGGTACAGCTTATAATAGTTGGTAACATCTTCATTCATGTGGCTTTGGAGAAAACCGGGAAATTTACTTTCCAGATTGGCAATGTGGGTATTAGGCGCCAGTTGCAAGTAGGTTACCAGAAAGTTGGAACCCCACCGGTTGTTAAATTCCGGATTCTCATGCGTTACCGTACTGATAGAAACCAGGGTATTGAATTGCAGGTGTGAATTTTCAGGTACATTAGCCAATACGCCTGTAATTTTAAAATTATCATCTTCCAGCAGCAGTTGCTCGCCCAGCACATCCGTTTTGTTGAAAAATTTTCGTGCGGTTTCTTCGGTTACCACCAAGCTATTGGGTTCGATTAAAGCGGTATACCGATCGCCCTGTATCAATTCAAAATCAAAAATTTCCAGAAAGGTAGAATCTACCATAATAGTGGCATCCACCATGAGTTGTGTTTCATCTTTTTTATACAAAAGGCTACCCCGGTTCCAGTACCTGGAAAAATTTATAATCTCAGGAAATTCGTTCTGCATATTAGGCCCCATTCCCGGCATTGATAAAGCGACATTTTGAGGGCTCATCCCCTCAAACGACTGTACTTCATCCAGCCGGTATATCTGATCTTTTTTCTGGTGAAATTGGTCGAAGCTTTTTTCATCGGCAATGAACAGTAGAATAACCAGGCAGGCGGCCATGCCAATAGCCAAACCAAAAATGTTGATAAATGAATAAACCTTATACTTTATCAGGTTGCGAAATGCGATTTTCAGATAATTTTTGATCATGGCTTAGCGGTTATACTTTGCGTTTTATTGAACATCAATGCGCAATATTCAAAGCTCAATGTTCATTGCGCCTTGATAATTTAACATTTTCATTGTTTAGCATATTTCGGCGAATTTTATTATGAATTACTCGCTGCGCAGCGATTTCACCGGATTGGCCATGGCTGCTTTAAGCGTATGGAAACCAACCGCAAACAGGGTAATTAACAAAGCAACTAAGGCTGACAGCAAAAAGGTAATGGCCTTGATATCGGTTTGATAGGCAAAGCTTTGCAGCCATTTGTGCATAAAGTAATAAGCTACGGGAAATGCCAGTATAACAGAAATACCAATTAGCAGGAAGAAATCTTTATAAATAAGCATCACAATATTAGTTACGCTAGCGCCAATTACTTTGCGCACCCCAATTTCTTTAGTGCGTTGCTCGGTGGTATAGGCGGCCAATCCCAATAAACCCAAACAGGCAATCAGGATGGTTAAACCTGAAAACAGGGTAAAAATTTGCCCTCGCTTTTCATCAGCTTTATATTGAGAGTTAAAATCCTGGTCTAAAAACACATAACTGAAGGGCGTATTCTGATTGACTTCTTTCCACGTTTTCTCTATATAACCAATGGTTTCCGGTATGTTATTACCATCAATTTTGATATGCATGTAATAATTGTTTTTCCGGAAAAATACAGCCAGTGGCTCAATCAGGTTATACAGAGAAAGTTGGTTGTAATCTTTAATTACACCTACTACGTGATAGGTGCGCACTCCGGTGGTATCGCCGGTTGGTTTGAATTTTTTTCCGATCGGATCATCCCAGCTCATGCGTTTTACCATGGCTTCATTCACAATCACAGCCATGGAATCAGTCGCGTAATCGCGGGAAAAATTTCTTCCTTCCACAATGGTCATGCCCATGGTAGGAATATAATCGTAATCAGCCTGATACTGATCGATGCCCCTTTCTACCATGCCTTCATCAGATTCTACGTCCATCAGGTTTTTACCAATGCCATTGCCGGGTTTGGTATTGGCCGTGGCCACCATTCGCACGTTTGGATTTTCCAATAACTGATTTCTGAGCGACTGATAGGCATCGCGCAGGGTCTGATTCGGCATTTCTACAGAAAGCACATGCTCTTTATCAAAACCCAGATCACGTTGTCGCAAGAACTGAAGTTGATCGTATACCACCCAGGTGCTGATGAGCATGGTAATAGAGATGGCGAACTGTATTACTACCAATGCCTTTCTGAGCGATGTATTGCCACCGGAACCGGATACCTTACCTTTCAACACCTCCACCGGATTAAAACCAGCCAGGTAAAAAGAAGGATAACTGCCACCGGCTACTCCAACTACCAGTACCATAGCCAGTAATCCGATCAAAATAGAAGGCTGAAACAGGAAATCATACGCGATTTCTTTTCCGGCCACATAGTTAAACAAAGGGAGAAGCGCGGCTACCGAGATTAAACTGATCAATACAGCTACAATAGTTAGCAGGATAGATTCAGCCTGAAATTGCCAGATGAGCTGCTTTTTAGACGAACCTAATGTTTTGCGAATGCCCACTTCTTTGGCCCTCTTCGAAGCCCGGGCCGTAGCCAGGTTCATATAATTGATGCTGGCAATAATGAGCATAAAAATAGCTACGGCTGCGAATATGTAAATATAAGAGATGTCTCCACCCTCTTCGGCTTCGTTGCCAATTTTAGAAAAAAGACGAATATCGGTAATGGGTTGCAGGTAATAGGTGACTACAATTCCAAACTGATCAAAAATCGCTTTTACATGTTTTTCATTGATTTCATCAAACCTGCCGTAAAAGTCGGCATAAGTATAGTTTTTGGGCAACATGATATAAGTAGGTACGCCCCAGTTTCCCCAACTGCTTCCAAAATCTGCGGGCAGACTGCTACGTGAAACAAGGGCATCAAATTTCAGGTGAGAATTATGGGGTACATCTGCTATGATGCCCGTAATTTTGTATAGCTCATCTCCGTTTTTAAGTGATTTGCCCATAGCATCTTCCTTGCCGAAATACCGGGTAGCCACTGCCTGTGTAACCACCATTGAATTGGGCGCTACCAGTGCTGTTTTCGGATTGCCTTCCAGCAGTGGAAAAGAAAATATCTCAAATATGGAGGAATCCGCGTAAGAAAAATCTTCTTCATAAAACCGTACATCCCGATCCACATTCTCAAATAGCTCCCTACCAACTCCGAAAATCCGTACGGCATTTAATACTTCAGTGTAATTCTGCTGTAATTCGGGAGCCAAAGGAACCTGCGCAGATGCCCAGGTAAATTCATTGTCTTTTTCTTTGATATGGGTTACTACCCTGTAAATCTGATCCCGGTTCTGATGGAAATTTTCATAACTGAATTCATCCAGAATATAGAGCAACAGAAACAAACTACAGGTAATGCCAATAGTAAGGCCCAGAATATTAATAATGCTGTATATTTTCTCTTTACTGATATTCCGGAGGGCGGTTTTCAAAAGATTTTTTAACATGGAGCGTATGAAGTTAGGGTAAGCAAAATCGTATTTAAATGAATTTTTTGATCAGATTCACTGACTTACTCGCTGCGCAGGGCATTCACAGGATTATCCAGTGCTGCTTTAATTGCCTTGGAACAAACGGTAATTACTGCTATTATAAAAACCAGCAGAGCGGCGAATACAAAAACAAACAGGTTAATTCCTGTATTAAACACAAAATTGTTCATCCAAAGACCTGCCAGGTAATAGGCCAAAGGCCAGGCAATCAGGTTGGCGATCAGGATAATTACGGTATATTCTTTAAATAACAATAGAACAATTTTTGTATTGGACGAACCCAGTACTTTCCGGATGCCAATTTCTTTTCTGCGCTGGTCGGTGGCAAAAGATGCCAGGCCGAACAGGCCCAAACAGGCCACAATTACGGCCAGTACCGAAAAATAGGTAATAAGCTGCCCAAGTTTTTGTTCCGCCACATAAAGTTGGTTCAAATTATCGTCAAGAAAAGTGTAGGAAAAAGGTTGTTCAGGAACCATTTCTTCCCAAACTTTTCTAATATAAGCAACAGTTTCGGCCCTGTCTTCAGGCAAAATTCTTACAAATACATAATTGTAAAGTGGTAAAACAGTAGCAAAAAAGGCTGGTTCAATTCTTCGGTACAGTGGTTCAAAATTAATGTCTTCAATTACGCCGATTACCTTTTTTTCCTCAAATTCATCATTAGTAGGGTTTTGTGTCCGGATAAACTGCCCTACCGGGTTGCCTTTTAACCGGAGTTCGTCCACCGCCTGCTGATTTAATATAACTGCTTGTGTAGAACCGGAAATAATATCAGGATCAAAATCGCGCCCTTCCTGTATGCTGATATCCATCGTTTTCATGTATTCAAAATCGATATTGATCAGCACCATACTCGCTTTTTCCTCGTCGGCCATGCCATCCGACTTTACAAAAGTAATGGGCCGAAGTCCGCCGGGAATGCTTAATGAGGCCGTCGCGTTTTTCACATTTGTATTTTTGCTTAATTCAGTTTTAAAGGTATTCAATTTACTTGTAATGGCATTGCCTGTATTATCTACGACTACTACATGTTCTTTATTGAATCCTAAGTTTTTGTTTTTCAGGTAATTGAGCTGATTATACACCAACCAGGTGCAAATGATCAGCACAGTAGAAACCATAAACTGAAAAGTAACCAGGCCTTTTCGCGAAAATGGCGAACTGTTCATGCCAGCAGCCAGCTTTCCTTTCAGTACTACTACAGGTTTGAAAGAAGACAGAAAAAGTGCGGGATAACTTCCAGAGGCAAAACCTACTAACACAATTATCCCTGCCAGTATAGCAAGCAGAAGCGGATTATTAAAAATGCTCAGTTCAATTTCCTTTCCCGTCAAATTATTAAAATAAGGCAAATACAGATAGGCCAGTACAATAGAAAGCATCGTGGCAAAAAAAGTTAAAAATACCGATTCGCTCAAAAACTGAGCAATGAGCTGATACCGGGTAGCGCCCAGAGTTTTGCGCATGCCTACCTCCCGGGCACGGCGGGCCGAGCGGGCTGTAGCCAAATTCATGTAGTTAATTACGGCAATCAGCAGGATGAAAGTAGCAACGGCAATAAAAATATAAACCTGCGTCATGCTGCCGTTTGGTTCTATTTCGTTAAGCAGATTGGAATGCAGATGAATATCAGCAAGCGGCATGAGTGTAGCATTGACCCGATTGATGTCTTCACCATCCAGGTTAGCTTCCGCCAGTTTTTTCATTTGATCGATGACGGCCTTTGGAGACTGTTTTTTATCCAGCAACAAATAAGAATAGAATCCATCTCCAGTCCAGTTTTCATCCAGATTAGCTTCCGGATTAACTACTTCAACTGTCGCCATAGATACCAGTATATCAGCATGAAAATGACTGTTTGCCGGCATAGTTTCCATAACACCGGTAACTTTAAAGCTTTGATTATCAAAATCATTGATAATGAGTGTTTTTCCCATGCCGTCCTGCTCGCCAAAAAACTTCCTGGCCACCGCTTCACTAAGCACCACAGTATGGGGGTTTAATAAAGCAGTTTCCCGATTGCCTTCTTTCAGTTTAAAAGAAAAAATAGTAAAGAAGGAAGCATCGGCTGCAAATGTATTTTTCTGCTTAAAAAAATCTTCATCAATCCTGACGACGACATTGTTATTGTTACCAAGTTGAACCAGGCGTACAAAATCCAATACACCTTCATTACCTTGCGTGATGGCCACTGGCATAGCCGGGGTAATTGTAGGATATCCCTGTGTGCCGAAGGGAGGTTTATAAAAATTATGAATACGATAGATCTGATCGGCTTTGGCATGAAACTGATCATAGTTCAGTTCAGACTGTACATAAATGCAAATCAGAATGCAGGAACTGATGCCTACTACCAGACCCAGTACATTAATTACAGAATAACCTTTGTATTTCAAAAGGCTACGGATGGCGGTTTTGAGGTAATTTCTGATCATGGCAAGAAAATGTTATTTTTGATTTGATAAAGCTTTTGATCAAAACACAATCACTTCTCTCAGACTACACTTAAATTTTCAGAAGTGAAAACCACACAATAATCCCTTTGTACGATAGAAATTCTAAAAAATCATGCCGTATATTAAAACTCTTATTGCATTGTTTTGAAAGGTGTTTCAGTGAGAGTACTGTCCGCATTCGTGCAGAAGTTGTTCAAAATCGAACAAATGGTTATAAAGCAGGGTAGCCACGAATTGGGCCTCCTGTTTCTGACTTCTTTCTTTTTTAAAAAATCCTGTTTATTAATTACCAATATTGGTCTTTACCGGCTTTTCCGCATTGCCGGACATATGGTAAGGAAGCTGCCAGAAGTTTCCTTTGCTATCGCCAAAATACATCACTGATTTGCTGAAGGCATTCGGATTGCCATCGGCCCAGAAATAGAGAAAAGGGTCTTTTCCATTCACCACTCTTCGGATATAGTTATGGTTGCGTTCACTCTAATGGGTAATTTGCTTGTCTTTTTTCCAGGTTTTCCCCTGATCGGTACTTTTCCACATTACCACTTCGCCGCCACCGCCATACAACTGAGGACTATTTTCTGTAGGAGCTACCACCATCCACTCCTTGTTATGTACAAACAAACTGCCCATGTCATAATTATGATCGGAGGTGGTAATCACCTGGTCATCCCAGGTATGGCCATTCCAGTGAATTACATGCCACGCTCTGGGATCGTTGGCAGGTCCGGGTTCATGGCCCCTACTGGTAATATACAAACCTATTGGGTTGCCATTTTCATCAAAATTCACATCTTTCAGGTATACATTTTTTCCCTGGCTGAAATAATCTTTCACCCGTGCCGCACTTTCAACTTCCGTCAGCGGAGTGTCAACAGGATTGCCGTCGATAGTTGTCCAGGTTTTGCCGAAATCGGTAGTTTGCAGATAATACAGATTGGTGCGCTGATCCACATTTCCATCAGGATGCCAGTTGAAAAAGGTTACTATTTTGCTATCATGCTCATTGCTGATCTGGTAATGGCCGGCTTTGCTATCCGAGTTTCTTTTGATACCTGCCAGCTTTTTGTCTGCCGACCACGAAACACCATCTACGCTGGTTTCAAAATATAATTCCCTAACACCTGAATATTTGGTGAACAAATGTAAAAATCCTTTTCCAGGCACATACTTCGGTTGTGGATAGGTCATTTCTTCTTCTGTGATCTGCTCAAAGGCATCAATGTTATAAGGCATTTTGCTTTTGAACTTAAAACCCGGACGGGCAGTGCCTCTGCCACTTACAAATACCCAGATGTAACCCTCGGCATCGATGGCCATACTGGGGTCGTCGTGCGGATCGTCCACACCTTTTTTATCGTATACCACCGTAGGTTGAGCAACCGTTTCAGTGGTATGATCGAAACTTCCGATCATGCACAACAGGTAGCGTTCCTGCTCGGCACGTGTACCACCATATACAAAAAAAGTTTTATTAACTTCCGGAGCGTAAATCGCCAAAGGAATATGTTTGGCGGTGTAAGTGCCCAGGCCACCCGAATATTTGTCACCATATTCAGAAAACTGATTCAGGGTAAACCAGATTCCTTTGTAACCCTTTGCTTTTTGGTTGTTGACACTACTGGTTTCCTGCGCGGAAGCGGACATACCATACAGCATAAAAGCGCCGATTATCCACCAGGAAAAATGGCAAACAAAACGGGTTGGGGTTATTTTCATGCTTTCAAAATAGTGAAATGCTTTCAAAATAAAAACAGGCATTGATCAAAAGGAAAAGCAAGCTTCAATAAATCTCTGCTTCATTAACATTAAGAATCACATCATTCAATATTTCCCACTTACTGAAAATCAAAGACTTACCTAAAAAAATACTTTACTATGGGTATTTACTTGCTGGGAATAATATGGTATATTCATCTGAACATCGGTGAGGCTTGGGAGTGATCATCTTCAATAGGTAACTTAAGCATCCTTAACCATGAAAACCTGTTA
>JBGTIS010000146.1:0-30782 GCA_041745535.1 Cyclobacteriaceae bacterium
GATGTGATTTCCCGCGACAGTCGGAGCGCGGCAGCCAGGGCGCCACCACTGCTCATTCCAGCCAGAATACCTTCTTCCTTACCCAATCGTCGGGTCATCAGGGTGGCTTCTTCCTCACTTACATCAATAATTCGGTCTACGCGTTCTCTTTCAAATATCTTGGGCAGAAATTCGGGCGACCAGCGCCGGATGCCCGGTATGCTGGAGCCATCGGTGGGCTGGGTGCCTATGATCTGAATGGCAGGATTCTGTTCTTTTAAATACCGGGATACGCCCATAATGGTACCCGTGGTGCCCATGGCAGAAACAAAGTGAGTAACTTCTCGGTGGGTATCCTTCCAGACTTCCGGACCGGTGGTCTGGTAATGTATTCTGTAATTATCAGGATTGGCAAACTGGTTCAGCATATAATAACCCTCTTTCTCCATGTCTTCTGCCATTTCACGGGAATATTCTATGGTGCGGGCAGCGGGTGTCAGGATAACCTCCGCACCGTAGGCTTTCATTGATTTTACACGCTCAGTGGTGGAGTTGTCGGGCATAATCAGGGTCATGTGCACGCCCATGGCCTGCGCGATCATGGCCAGCGCAATGCCGGTGTTCCCACTGGTGGCTTCCACCAGCCGGTCGCCCCGTTTGATGTCGCCCCGGTCCAGCGCGCTTTTTATCATGTAATAGGCAGCCCGGTCTTTTACACTACCACCCGGATTCTGTCCTTCCAGTTTACCATATATTGTGACATTTTTAGCAGTGGGAATGTGGGTTAACTCAACTAATGGCGTATTGCCTATTAACTCAAACAGTGTCATATATGCGTTTTGTAAACTATTAAATCAATTTCATCTGTATCTTTATTGTGCATTTTAGCCTGATAATATATTTTCGTGAAAGGGGCGATGCTTTTGGTGATCCACACATTGCCGCCGATAATGCTGTCGTGGCCTATCGTGGTGTCACCGCCCAGTATGGTAGCGCCTGCATACAGCACCACATTGTCTTCTACAGTAGGGTGGCGTTTTTTCTCAGCATCTTCTTTACTCACGCTGAGCGCGCCTAGTGTAACACCCTGATAAATTTTGACATGGTTGCCAATCTCCACGGTTTCTCCTATCACAATGCCGGTGCCATGGTCTATGCAGAAATATTCACCAATTTTGGCGCCCGGATGGATATCAATACCCGTTTTGCTATGCGCGTGTTCGGTGATGATTCTGGGAATTACCAGCACATTCAGTTTATGCAACTCATGCGCAATGCGGTAAGCGGCAATGGCATAAAAGCCCGGATAAGTGCGAATTACTTCGCCTGAACTTTTGGCGGCCGGATCACCTTCATACATGGCTTTCACATCCTGATGTAACTTGCTATGGATAGTGGGAAGGGCATCAAAGAAAAGGGAAGCTACCTGTTCGCCCTCTGAAGTCCCTTTATCAGGATTCCTGTATAAAATCTGACCCAGTTGCATCTTCATCTCCTCCATGTGCAGGTCCAGTTCTTCAGAAGATGAGAATAGCTTTTTAGAAAAATCGGGAAAAAGCGTGCTGAGGAGTTCAACAAAAAACTGAGAGACAACAGCAGGAGAAGGGCAGTCAGGGCATTGCTTATGCGCCAGATATAGTTTATTCAAAAATTCCTTATCCATACATGTGATTTATTCCTTATCATACGGGTATAACGTGAAAAATGATACTTGCCGCAGTGCCACTCCCCTAATATACTTTACAATTCACTACCTTTTCGGCGCTTGGTACTAACCCAAAGCCTGTTCCAGATCAGCCAGCAAGTCTTCGGCATCCTCTATACCCACGCTCAGTCGGATCAGCGAATCACTCAGCCCTACTTTCTGACGTTCTTCTTTCGGGATGCTGGCATGTGTCATGCTGGCAGGATGGCCCGCCAGTGATTCTACTCCGCCCAGCGATTCAGCCAGCGAAAATATATGGAATTTTTCCAGTGTCTGAATGGCGTCTTCCATCCGGTTTCCTTTCAGCACAAAAGAAAGCATGCCCCCGAAATCGCGCATTTGCTTTTTAGCGATTGCATAGCCGGGATGCGATTCAAAGCCGGGCCAGTATACTTTTTCCACCTTTGGATGACCCGCCAGGTATTCGGCTACTTTACGACCGTTTTCGCAGTGGCGCTGCATGCGCAAATGAAGGGTTTTGATGCCCCGTAATACCAGAAAACAATCCTGCGGACCGGGTACCGCTCCGCAGGCATTTTGCAGGAAAGCCAGTTTTTCTTCAATAGCCTGGTCGTTGGTAATGGTGCAACCCATTACGGTATCGGAATGTCCCGCCAGGTATTTGGTAATAGAATGAAGTGCAATATCCGCACCCAGGTCAAGCGGATTCTGCAAATAGGGAGATGCGAACGTATTATCTACCACCAGCGTGGCTTTGCTATTTTTGGCCAGGCCTGCGATGGCCTGGATGTCAATCACATTCATCATGGGATTGGTAGGCGTTTCCACCCAGAACATTTTGGTATTGGGCGTTACATATTCCGCTACCTTTTTTACATCGTGCATGGGCACAAAATGGAATTTAATGCCATACTGGGCAAACACTTTGGTGAAAATCCGATAGGTACCGCCATACAGATCGTTGGTACTGATCACTTCGTCGCCAGGCTTCAGCATTTTGGCCACGGCATCGGTAGCGGCCATGCCTGAAGCAAAACACCGGGCAAATTTCCCGTTTTCAAGGGCCGCCAGGTTTTTTTCCAGGGCGGTACGGGTGGGGTTTTGGGTACGGGCATATTCATACCCCTGATGAACACCCGGCGATTTTTGCACGTATGTGGAAGTCTGGTATACCGGCGTCATAATGGCTCCGGTAGAAGGATCGGGCTCGATGCCGGCATGTATTGCTTTGGTTCCGAATTTCATGTGTTTTATGTTAAAATTACTTTCTTAATTAAAGGTATTTTGTCACCATTGTTTCATCATTTTTTATCGCAAGCATGAATCTACGCTGTCGGTCTTATCTGTTCTACGATTTTTTTATGAGTAGTTCTGCCTTATCAACAAATAATTCTACTTTTAGCAATAAATACAGATTTGTACAACACTTCCGCAATTTTCAAAATTCTCGGGGCATTCACCAATATTCAATCCTATGATTTTTTCCCAGCTTGCCAAAACCAATGCAAAAAGCCTGATTCTGCTTATCTGGATGACCATAATGCCCTTGCTGGTAAGTTCTTTTATTACCTATTATGTGGTAGAAAATGAACCTTTGGTCAGCAATTTCGGGTTACCAGCCTGGACCATTTTTTTTCTGGCTACCTGCTTCAGCATGGGATTGGCTTTAACGCCTACCACATTTATCGCTTTGCTCAGCGGCTATTTTCTGGGAATGAAAGCGCTGCCTTTTCTGGTAATTGCCTATTCAGCAGCTTCCCTGATCGGTTTTGGTATTACCAAATTCATCGATCATGGAAAACTGCTGGAAACCCTCTGTAACCTGCCGGGAAAATGGGGCAGAAACACCGAACGGTTTATCAATGGATTGAACCAGAACCAGTTTGCTATTGTGATTCTTTCCCGGATTTCACCGGTATTACCCTTTGCCATGATGAACGTGGTACTGTCGCTGGCGAAGGTGCGGCTCCGTGTTTTTCTGGTGGCAGGCATTATCGGGATGCTGCCCCGAACAGCGCTTTCCATATGGCTGGGCAGCCAGGCCCAGGACCTGATTATGCTGGTTCGGGGTGGTAACTGGAGTGGCCCTTCCGGTCTTTTGCTTTCCGCTTTACTAATTGTTTCAGTGGTAGGATTGTATGTGTATATCAAGCGGATTATGCAGAAATATGTGGAAAAAGCAGGATGAGATATACAGTTTGAACGCGTTACCGTTGCACTCAAATCCGCTCAATCAAATTTCAGCTTCCTTCTACTTTGCTTGGGCGCGTTTAACGCCTTTTCCGGATGAGCTATCAGATCTCTCACAAAATTAAATGTTAAACCTATATTTTTTTTAATATCCTTATTTTCCATTTTTTTTTATCCTTTTGGTATATATTTTTTCCTAAAATATTAATTTCAGACAAAATCTTTCCATTGGTGAAATTCTTTTCCAGTAAAAGTTTTTAAATTTTTAACATCTTCACGGTAAAAACTGGCAATCCATTTACGTTTATCAATAGAAAACTTGTCCACAGGCTGATCTGCTAAAACTTCATCCTTTAAAAAATCCAGAGATTTTACAATCATCTTTCTAATAATTATGCGGAGGGAAGCAGGAAAAACTTTTCTGTATATATTTTTTGCCCGGTTGTCACTTTCTTTCGAGATCATGCGCATAGTTTTTTTGTAGATTGCCGGGTTCTTCAACATGACAGTTTTATTAAGATTGATTTCCTGTATGGTAGTTAACGGGGGTACTTTTAAAAAAAGAAAACAGGAATTTACTGTAGGAAAAGGGTCCGTTTTAAGGTCTTCCGTTATTACAATGTGAATATTTTCTTTTTTAAATGTCTCAGAATATATTTTTAACCATCGGCTATAACAGCTTTGATGATAATAAAAAGGAAGAGAATTATCAGAATTGGGTTCCTGATCTTTGTTTGATAAGAATGCCTCATCAAAGGGACGCTTTTCAAAACCAGTTCCAACCAACCAGTTATAATGAGAAATAACTCTGTCAATAGGATTTCTAAGGATAAAAATAAACTTAGGAGATACATTAGTTTTCTTTATTCTTTCCACTACTTTCCTAGACATCATATACGCAGTACTCGACTCACCTTTATATATACAGTTCTTTCCTTTTGAAAAAAGGGAAAGATAATAAGCTTCGCCTATGCCATATCGTTCATCGCTGCTGAAATAACCTGTTTCCTTGTCAGGTGACATCCAGATTTCAGGATGTTGATTTAGATAAAAATGCAGAGAAGTTGTGCCTGATTTACCAGCACCTGGTACAAATAAATTGGGCCATTGATCATCCATCTGTCAAAAAAAATAATTACTTGCTAATTTTTTATAAAAGCTCAACCACTATATTTCTCAATTCAATTCTTGAAAGTTCATTGAGTGCTCCCTGTTCAAACAATTCATCAAAATCATTAATGGACTCAACCGGGTAGGGACCTTCGTAGTTGATGTAATCGGCAAAATAAATACCGTTGATTGTTCGTGGGTTAATGGCTTTTCTGAAACGGCTACCGCCCTCATCGGTTTGGTACTTATAAGCCAGATAGTCCATCTGATGCGTTTGCTGGTGGAACCAGTACACAAATACATCTTCAAAGTCTTTGCCGCCCTTTGTTTCTTTAAAGGTAATATGCACTTTATGATAAGGCTCGCCGGCAATGGTGGCTTCTCCTAAATATTCTTTGATTACCGCCGGATCGTTCAACGGATAAGGAAGCAGGGTAAAATAGGCTACTGAATTTAAAGAGCTGGCATATTTGGTGCTGTCTTTTTTGCTCAGATCCATAGCCTTCCCATTAATTTCTCTGATATAATGGGTATTACTCAATATATCGTGTCCCGTTTCCGTAGCATCGGTAAACCAGCTTTCGTACTGGTAATGTCCATTGTCCAGGGCAATTTTGTAGTGCCTTTTCCGGAAGTCAAATTCAATTACGGCCTGTTGGTAATGTTCGCCGCCATGGTGGGCAATGGTCTGGTCAATAATTTTTTGTGCCTTGGATTTTTGCTCACATCCTGCCATTAACCCGGCTACGCAAAGTAAAAAAGCATTCAGTATAAAAAACGCGCGTATCATCAATCACATCAGGTTTACTGGTACTTAAAATTTTCGGCAATTGTCGCGGGTTGCCTTTGTGCTGTAAGTTAATTTAATATTTCAAAATATCAAGATGCTGACTCCACTTGCCCACTTCAGTTTCGTAGCGGTTGGCCATAATTCTGGAAATTTTAGCAATGTGCGACAGGTCATGCACCATCCAGCTGGCCATCAGCTCTTTCACCGATAGCTTTCCCCATATAGAAAAGTCTTCGGTTACGTTCAGGTTGCTAAGTTGTATTTGTAGTCTTCTGATTTCTGCCAGGTTTAATTCCCGCAGAAATTTAAACTCTTTCAATAAACTGTTAATAGCTTTATCGGGTACTTCTTCAGGAGGCATTAGTTTTTCGTACAAGCCTAGCAGGGAAGGCCTGTGCCCATCTAATATGGTCTTGATATTGGGTAACCAGGTATCTTCCTCATTAAGGATGAGGTAGTGCATTATCTGATGAATCCCCACTTCATGGTCGCTGGTCGAAGCCGTCCAGTCACCGCTGAGGTCAGCCAGCAAAGTTTTTAATACGGTGGGCGTTCTTTCTAAAATTTCAAGGCATTTCCTCAGTGTGAATGAGTCATCAGAATGTAATGTGTTTTCTTGGTCGGTACGCATATAGTAAAAGTGTTTCAAATGGACTGATTAGTGAGTAGTTGGAAAAACAGATATTACGGTAAAGGTATATTAAATCAAAAATAGTTTGCTCAAAGTTAAGCTTTTAAAAAGTAATATAGATTTTTCTTTCGCTTAATTTACAAAGGTAAGGATTTTGTTTTGTAAGAGATTGCACTTACCGCTAATTATATGGCAATAATTGGTTTATAGGCTATGGCAATAGGAGACGTTCTATTCTGTAACGCGTTAGAAAATTTTCTGCCTGATAAAACTTTTTTGGCTTTAGCGCGATTTGATAGTAATATTGCGCTCCTACTTTATGGATGTAACACTACATGATATCCGAGCCCCGATCGCTGCTGAAATGGGTGACTTCGAAAAGAAGTTCCGCTCTTTTATGAAGAGCAAAGTAATGCTGCTCGACCGGATTATGAGCTATATTGTGAAGCGAAAGGGCAAGCAAATGCGGCCTATGTTCGTTTTCCTGAGTGCGGGTATTTCCGGCAACATTACCGAAGCCACCTATCGGGGTGCCGCGCTTATTGAACTGTTGCATACCGCTACCCTGGTACACGACGATGTAGTAGATGACGCAAACCTGCGCAGGGGTTTTTTCTCTATCAATGCTTTGTGGAAAAATAAAATAGCCGTGCTGGTAGGCGACTATCTGCTTTCCCGTGGCCTGCTGTTGTCGGTTGATAACGACGATTTTGATCTGCTCAAAATTGTGTCGAACGCGGTAAGAGAAATGAGCGAAGGGGAACTGTTGCAGATGGAAAAGGCCAGAAACCTGGACATTACCGAAGACATATATTACGAGGTGATCCGGCAAAAAACAGCTTCACTCATCGGGTCGTGTTGTGCGGTAGGGGCTGCCTCTTCCGGAGCCGATGCCGATACCGTAGAGCGCTTCAGAAGGGTAGGGGAGAAAGTAGGGATGGCTTTTCAGATCAAAGACGACCTGTTCGATTACGGCACCAGTGAAATTGGGAAACCATTGGGTATTGATATCAAGGAAAAGAAAATGACCCTTCCGTTGATTTACGCCCTGCAAAAAGCCACCTGGCTGGAAAAAAGAAAAATCATTTACATCATTAAAAACCAAAGCGATAAGCCTAAAAAAGTAAATGAGGTAATTGATTTTGTGAAAAAATCAGGTGGGCTGGAATATGCCAAACAGGTGATGTCGCGCTATTATACAGAAGCTATGGAAGAGATCAATGCTTTTGATGATTCGGTATATAAAACCTCGCTGGCCAAACTGGTAGAGTTTACTATCAATAGAGAAAAATAGCCTGTACAGGCACATCGTTTATTTGGAGTTATACAGGCTGCCACCGCGCCTTATGAATTGGGCTTCTCTTTTAGCAATTCATCCATCAGGGTATTAAAGTCACTTACAAATTCTTCATAATACACACCCGTACCGGGACCGCTAAAGCCGGTATGAATGCGCCGTACTTTGCCATTCTTGTCGATAAAAATAGTGGTAGGAAAAGAAAGCACCTGGTTGAGCATCGGCAGGGTTTCGGCAGCCTTTTCTTTGTCGGACACGCCGGCAATCAGGAAGTCGTACTGCACATCGAGTTTGTCAATCATCTTTTTTACCCGCTGGCTGGCATAGTCAAAATCATCTTTCCGCTCGTATGCCAGGCCGATAATTTCTACCTTCTGATCCTGGTTTTTATTGTACCAGTTGGAAAGGAATTTGGTCTCGTCCATACAGTTGGGGCACCACGTACCAAATATCTGTACAATTACTACCTTATCCTGGTATTTATCGGCCTGCAACGACACCGGTTCTCCTTCCAGATTGGGAAAAGTAAAGTCCAGTTGGTCGTACCCTTTTTTAATAAAAGTAAGCTGACTGGCATCGGGCAATTCGGCACTTTCATCGCGGTGTGCTACCCAGGTGGTATGGTAACTTTGGCCCGACCAGAAGTCGCCCTGCAGGGTGCCATCTTCCTGCAAAGTAGCGCTGAACAAATACGCGTGTTCGCCGTCGAAAGCGCTCAGCCACATCTGGTTTCCAGTCGCGTTTCCATCCAGGTATCGGTAGTCGCCGGTGGTGGTTAAAAAGGTGCCGGAAAGCTCTTCATTTTTCTGGTTAAAAATGCCTATTGATACCAGCGAATCTGGCGGACCATCCGCGAAATATACGGCCCATTTTCCATCAAAATTTCCGGCTTCCTCCTGCGATGTTTTTGCGAAACGGAAGGCATCTCCGTGCCGGGCGGTGAACGGAATTGTATAGTCTTCCGCATAATTTTTTGTCCAGTAACCTTCCAGTTTTTCGCCCTGAATTTTTGCCCGGATCTGGGTATCGAAAAAGTTCATCGGAATAAAAACAGAGTCGCCCGCTACCGAAATTTCGTCAAGGAGCAGTCGCTCTTCACCGTTGATCAGGTAGGCCTGATACCCCGAGTCGGGAGTATGCATAATATCGAAATTAAAAGGCAACTGCTGGTTTTGCAGGTTGAGTTCGGCCCGCCACATACCGGTGGTCAACTGCTGTGTTTGTTGCTCTTGGGGCGAAGCACAATTCCACAAAATGAAGGAGAACAGCATAAGCAGATAGCCATAATTTTTTTTTCTTAACAGCATAAATAAGGAAGTAAGTTTAGGTAACTTAGTGAAGATTAAATTTTGAGTCTGAAAGTTTATTGTGAGAAAATAGTATCTGTTTATCCACAAAACTCCACTTTACTATAGGTTTACTCTCATCAACTGCATTCCGCAAACCAGGGTTTCAAATAAATCGCTATTAACTCCCGTTTTGTCTTATAAAAACTCAAGGAAAGAATAATGTTTATTATTAGTTTTGCCAGTTGCGATAACTTGTATAACATAAAACTAACATAGGTTCGCGTGAAAAAGACTGTTTTGTACTTTTCTAATATAACACCCTGATAATGAGGATAATAATTGATTTTTTTTGTAAAAAAACGTGGTAAAAAGTGGAGTTAAATGGATAGAATATATACATTTGTATGAGTAGTGCGCGTTACTTACAAATTACAATGGAATTTTTTACTGGTCAATACAGATGTAAGCTAGACTCCAAAGGCAGGATTATTCTTCCTGCTAAGGTGAAGGCAATTTGGCCAGACAGTTCCGTAAACAAAATCATTTTAAGGCAGGGTCGAGAGCCCTGTTTGTTGATGTACACGCTGGATGTTTATCGGGAAATTATGGACGAGGTGAGAAAAAAGATAAAACGATTCGGTCAGCAGCACAACAGTTACCGCCGCCATTTTTTCGGGGGTATTGCGGAATTAGATTTAGACAGTAATGGCCGCTTCCTGATTCCTAAAACCATTGGGGAGCATGCCAAAGTTTCGCGGGAAGTATTGTTGATAGGGATGGGCGATTGGCTTGAGATGTGGAATCCTACTTTATATAAACAATACATAACCGATCAGCCAGCGGATATCGCGGAACTGGAAGATGAACTATTTAACGACACACCAGAATATGGAAGAGAAGCAAGCCTGTTCCAGATATCACCAGCCGGTACTGCTCAGCGAGAGCATTGAGGGACTGGCAATTCGTGAAGATGGAGTTTATGTTGATCTTACTTTCGGAGGTGGCGGGCATAGCAGCGCGATCCTGGAAAAGTTAAAAAATGGTAAACTTATCGTTTTTGATCAGGACCAGGAAGCCAGGCAAAATTCCGAAGGGCTGGACGTAACTTTTGTTGAAGCCAACTTCCGTTTTTTGAAGCGATATTTAAAGCTGTATGGTGTGGCGCAGGTGGACGGAATCCTGGCGGATTTAGGAGTTTCTTCCCACCAGATTGACGAAGCCGACAGAGGATTTTCAGTACGTTTTAATGCCGACCTGGATATGCGTATGAGCAAAGATGTAACTTTAACTGCCAAGCAGGTAATTAACCAGTATAGCGAAGCCGAACTTCACAAAATATTCGGCATGTACGGCGAGGTGAGGAACGCCAAAACGCTGGCCCGAACTATTGTTTCGGCCCGGGTGAATAAGCCATTGCATACGGTGGATGATCTGAAAGCGGTGCTGAAAAAAGCGGCTCCCAAAAACCGGGAGTTTAAATATTTCGCACAGGTGTTTCAGGCGCTTCGTATTGAGGTGAACGATGAGATGGGAGCCCTGGAAGAAATGCTCGGGCAGGCTGTTGAAGTGCTGAAGCCTGAAGGCCGGCTGGTGGTGATCGCTTACCACTCATTGGAAGACCGGCTGGTAAAAAACCTGATGCAAAAAGGCAACCTGAAAGGGGAAGAGGAAAAAGATTTTTATGGCAACATCATCAGGCCCCTGAAGCCTGTAACCCGGAAACCTATCCTGCCTTCGCGGGAAGAGCTGGCCAGGAACAACAGGGCGCGCAGTGCCAAATTAAGAATAGCGGAAAAATTGTAATCGGCTATGGGAACAAAAAACACAGTACGCGTAAAAGCACCCGAAGGAAAGAGTTTCTTTTCGCGGATGGAAAAGCTTACCAGATTGGACCCTTCTTTCGAGAATGGTTTGCCCGTGCGCTCTATGCCTTATGTGATTTATATTACCCTTATTGGTATATTATATATAGGCAATCTGCATTATGCAGACAGGACCATCCGGAAGATTAATAAACTGCAAATAGAAATTGAAGAGCTGCGGGCAGATTATACTACGCTGAAGTCCGATTACATGAAAGACAGCAAGCAGTCGGAAGTAGCCAGAAAAGTGGAAGCCCTTGGTCTGGAGGAAAGTGTGGTACCCCCTTATAAAGTCGCGGTAAACAGTAATGAACTTAAAGCGTGGGACAATGAGTAAGATGGGCGCTAAAAATTCCATATTGCTGCGGGTAAGAATCGCTTTTTTATTCGTGTTTCTGGCTGCACTGGTCATTACTTTCCGGGTCATCGAAATTCAGTTTATAGAAGGAGATACCTGGAAGGAAAAAGCCAAAGAAATTAACCTACAGGAAAGAACCGTAAAAGCGGTGCGTGGTAATATTTATGCTGAAGACGGAAGTCTGCTGGCAACTTCGCTTCCTTTTTATAAAATAGCTTTCGATCCTACCGTGGCTGCCGATGAAGTGTATGCTGCCGGTATCGATTCGCTTTGCCACCTGCTGGCAGCCTTTTATAAAGACAAAAGTTACTGGGAATACAAAAAGCGCCTGAACACCGCCCGCAAACAAAATGTGCGGTACCTGGTGCTGGGTAATAAAAAAATTGACCATCTGGAGAAAAAAATGATCGCGCGGTGGCCTGTTTTCAGAAAGGGCAGAATGAGTGGTGGAATTATTTTCGAACAGGTGGATCTGCGTTACAAACCCTTCGGCTACCTGGGAGCACGCACGGTGGGGTTTGTGAATGAAAACGGCAAAGGTGCCGGACTGGAATATAGTTTTAACGCGCAACTTGCCGGAAAAGATGGCAAGGGGTTGTTTCAGAAAATGGCGGGGAATAACTGGAAACCCATCTTTAGTGGTACCGAAGTAAAACCGGAAGAAGGGCTGGATATTGAAACTACCATCAATATTAACTTGCAGGATGTTACGCAGGCTGCTCTTTTTAAAGCCCTTGATGCTCATCAGGCTGATTATGGCTGTGCGGTGGTAATGGAAGTAAAAACCGGTGAAATTAAAGCCATCTCTAATCTGAGCAAATTAGATAACAATGTGTATGCGGAAGTTTTCAACTATGCCGTAGGCGGACTTACCGAACCCGGATCCACTTTTAAGCTTGCCTCTATCATCGCTCTGCTGGAAAATACCTCACTTTCGCTCAACGACAGTATTGATGCCGGCGAGGGTCGTTATTCTTTTTACGACCGCACTATGACCGATCATAAGCCAGGTGGCTACGGCATGATTAGTGTGAAAGACGCGTTTTCCAAATCATCTAACATTGCCATTTCCCGGCTGGTAAATCAGTATTTTGGCATAAAGCCTCAAACCTATCTGGACTATCTGCATGCCATGCATTTAGACCAGCCGGTAGGTTTTCAACTGATTGGTGAGAAAAATCCGGTAGTAAAGAAAGTTACGGACAAGTCGTGGAGTGGTACCACCCTACCCTGGATGTCTATCGGTTACGAACTGGCGCTTACGCCGTTACAAACCCTTACTTTTTACAATGCGGTGGCCAACAATGGTAAAATGGTGCGGCCAGTACTGGTAAAAAAGGTAAAAAGGGCCGATAAAGATATCAATGTATATCAGGGCGCTGTGCTGAACGAAAAGATCTGTTCTGATGAAACCCTGGCCAAAGTGAAAGTGCTGCTTGAGAGCGTAGTAGAAGAAGGTACAGCCAGCAACATCAGAAATACGCATTATAAAATAGCCGGAAAAACCGGAACGGCTAAAAAAATTGTGGACAGAAAATATACCAATACGTATTATACTTCTTTTGCGGGATATTTCCCGGCCAAAAATCCGAAGTATAGCTGCATTGTTATTATCGATAACCCGAAAGGTTACAACCAGTATGGCAGCGATGTAGCCGCTCCTGTTTTCAGAACCATTGCCGATAAGATTTATGCTACCGATGTAGACATGTACAAGTCAGTGCCTGCACAGCATCAGCCACAGGCAGGTGTGTTTCCGGTAATACAGGCAGGCTATCATTACGATTTAACCAGAATCTGCAATGTATTGGGTATTGATAATCATTCGGCTGAAGGAGAAGACTGGGTGCGGGCCGAGCCGGAGCAAAATACCATACGATGGGCCAGTAACCGTGTTACAGCATCGTCCACGCAAAAAGTAATTCCCGATGTACAAGGCATGACTTTGCGCGATGCGCTGTATGTGCTGGAAAACCGGGGCGTAAAAGTTTCCTATCAGGGCATGGGCCGGATAGTCAGGCAATCGCTGTTGCCAGGTAGTAAAATAGAAGGAGGAAGTCGCATTTATTTGAAATTAGAATAGAAAACAACATTAACCAAATAGATACTCGCTAAATGAAGGAGTTAAAAGACCTGTTGTATAAAGTACCGTTGCTATCGGTGGTAGGAAAAACCAGCATCGCCATAGGCAATATCTGTTTCGATTCGCGCGAGGCAAAAGATAACAGTTTGTTTTTTGCCGTAAAGGGAACGCAGGTAGATGGTCATACCTTCATTGCTCAAACCATTAAAAGCGGAGCAATAGCCATTGTGTGCGAACAAATACCTGATACACAGGAAAGCCATGTAACTTATGTGCAGGTAGCCAGTAGTGCGGAAGCCTTGGCTATTGTTGCCGCTAACTTTTATGGTAACCCTTCTTCCAAAATGCAGGTAGTAGCTATTACCGGCACTAATGGCAAAACTACAGTAGTTACTTTACTGCATCAGCTGTTTATAAAAATGGGTTACAATACCGGCTTACTTTCTACGGTAGTAAACAAAATAAACGATAACGTAATTCCGGCTACCCATACCACGCCCGACCCTATTCAGCTGAACCGGCTTTTAAGTGAGATGATAAAAGCAGGATGTACGCACTGTTTTATGGAAGCCAGCTCGCATGCCATTGCGCAGCACCGGGTAACCGGTCTTCAGTTTGCCGGCGCGGTATTTACCAACATTACCCACGATCATCTGGATTACCATGAGACCTTCGAAAACTATATCAATGCCAAGAAACTGCTGTTCGATAACCTGTCGCCTTCTGCTTTCGCATTGGTAAATATCGATGACAAAAGAGGGAAAATTATGCTGCAGAATACCAAAGCCGCCAAAAAGACTTTCTCTCTGAAAAGTGTGAGCGACTACAAAGCCAAAGTGATTTCCAGTTCATTGCAGGGATTGGAACTGGAAATAGGAAGTAAAGACAAACCTGCCAGAGAAGTTTGGTTTACACTGATTGGCGATTTTAATGCCTATAATCTGTTGTCGGTGTATGGTGTGGCTGCTTTACTGGGAGAAGATGAAGAAGAAATCCTGACGCGGCTTTCTGATGTACAACCCGCTCCGGGCCGGTTCGAACAACTGATTTCTTCAACCGGTATTACCGCGATTGTAGATTATGCCCATACGCCTGATGCACTGAAAAATGTGCTGGAAACTATTCAGAAAGTACGGTCTAAAAACGAAACGGTAATTTGTGTGGTAGGCTGTGGCGGCGACCGCGATAAAACAAAGCGGCCTGAAATGGCAGCCATCGCCGCCCAATTGAGCGATAAAGTGATTCTGACATCGGATAATCCGAGAAGCGAAGATCCGGAAAAAATTATAGAAGATATGAAGCGGGGAATCAGTCCGGCGTTTACAAAAAAAACCCTGGCCATTACTAACCGGAAAGAAGCGATAAAAACAGCTATTATGATGGCACAGCAAAATGATATCATTCTGGTAGCTGGAAAAGGACATGAGCCTTATCAGGAAATTAAAGGCGTAAAACACGATTTTGACGATAAAAAGGTGGTAGCGGAAATATTCGCGAATTTATAAATAAAATATTAATCGGTTTTTAACCGCAACGATCAACCTAATGCTCTATTACTTATTTGATTATTTAAACAGACAATTCGATTTTCCCGGAGCTGGGGTTTTCCAGTATATTTCGTTCCGTACGGGCATGTCTGTGCTGGTGTCGTTGCTTATTACCATTACTTTAGGGAAAAAGCTGATCAGACTGCTGCGCAGAAAGCAGGTAGGAGAAAGTATTCGCGAACTAGGCCTGGAAGGGCAAAACGCAAAGCAGGGTACCCCTACCATGGGCGGTATTATTATACTGGGCGCCATCGTCATTCCTACTCTGTTATTCGGACAACTTGAAAATATATATGTGGTGCTGATGTTGGTTGCCACGGTTTGGCTGGGTATCATTGGCTTTTTGGACGATTATATTAAAGTATTTAAAAAGAATAAAGAAGGACTGGCCGGTAGGTTCAAAATTGTAGGACAGGTAGGATTGGGTTTAATTGTAGGACTTACCCTTTATTTCAGCAGCGATGTGGTAATTCGTGAATTTGATGCCACCGTTCCTATTACCATTGATGGCATAGATAACCTGGGAGAAGATATTTCTAATATGATTTATGTAGACCTGAAATCCGCTAAAACCACAATTCCTTTCTTCAAAAATAATGAGCTGAACTACGACACTTTCGCCTCACTGTTTTTGCCCGATAATTTAACATGGATATTGTATGTGCTTGTGGTAGTGTTCATTGTTACGGCGGTATCCAATGGCGCTAACCTTACCGATGGCCTCGATGGGCTGGCCGCCGGCACCTCTGCGATTATAGGAATTATTCTGGCCATATTCGCTTACGTTTCGGGTAATGTTAATTTTTCTCAGTACCTGGACATTATGTACATTCCCAATATTGGTGAGCTGGTAATTTTTGTGGGCGCGTTTGTAGGCGCCTGTATTGGGTTTCTGTGGTACAATTCTTTTCCCGCGCAGGTGTTCATGGGCGATACGGGAAGTTTGGCCATCGGTGGTATTATTGCCGTACTGGCGCTTACAGTAAGAAAAGAACTTTTACTGCCCTTAATGTGCGGAGTTTTTCTTATAGAAAATCTATCAGTAGTACTACAGGTATCTTATTTTAAATATACGAAGCGTAAATACGGCGAAGGCAGGCGCATTTTCAGAATGTCGCCTTTGCATCATCATTATCAGAAGAAAGGCATGCATGAAGCAAAAATTGTTACCCGGTTCTGGCTGATTGGTATTCTGCTGGCCATCTTAACCCTGGCAACATTAAAACTTAGGTAATAAAAAAATAAAAGAGAACGCAAATGGTAAGAGAATGGGCTAAACGAAATCTGGAAGGCGACCCGATCATCTGGTCGGTGGTATTTGCTTTGGCGGCATTTGGCATATTGGTGGTGTATAGCGCTACCGGATCACTGGCTTATAAAATGATGAGCGGGAACACCGAACATTATCTTTTTAAGCATTCTATGCTGGTCATCTTTAGCATCACCGTTATGTGGATAGCGCATAAAGTTGATTACAGGTATTATTCAAGAATAGCACAGGTAGCGCTTTGGATTGCCGTAGGGTTAATGATTATTACCTGGAAGTTTGGTGCCAACCTTAATTCCGCTACCCGCTGGATTTATATTCCGCTGATCAATCAGTCATTTCAGCCTTCCGATCTGGCCAAACTGGCGCTGATTGCCAGCCTGGCCAGCATACTTTCTAAAAAGCAAAATAAAATAGAAAGCTTCCGCTCAGCTTTGGTGCCTATGCTTTTAATGTGTGGATTGGTGTGTGGTATGATTGCCCTCACCAATTTCTCTACCGCGTTGCTTTTGTTTTTTACCTGTATGCTGCTCATGTTCATAGGCAGGGTACCGGTTAAGTTTTTGTTTTTGTTTATGTCCATTGGTGCTTTGGCAGGTACACTTGCCTTATTTACCGGGCAACGGGGTGGAACGGTGGTAAGCCGTGTTACCAGTTACTGGGAAGGCGCCGAAACAGAATTACCCTTTCAGGCCATGCAATCTAATATTGCCATCGCGACAGGTGGTATAGTAGGAAAGGGCTGGGGACAGAGTGAGCAAAGAAATTTTCTACCCCACTCTTATTCCGATTTTATTTATGCCATTATTATTGAAGAGTATGGCATAGTCGGAGGGTTTACAGTGCTGTTTCTTTACCTGGTATTGCTGTACCGGGGCATGCGAGCGGTTTCTATCAGCAAGCGGGCTTTTGGCGGACTGCTTTCTGCCGGATTAAGTTTCGCGTTGGTGTTACAGGCGATGGTAAATATGGCCGTAGCGGTTGGTGCAATTCCAATCACAGGCTTACCTTTGCCGCTCATTAGTTGGGGAGGTACCTCCCTGTTATTCACCGGTATTTCGCTGGGCATTATTTTAAGTGTAAGTAAAGGCGAACCGGAAGATTACCAGCAGAGAAAAGAAAATACAATTAATAAATTAAAAGCGGCATAAGCATCTAAAATACAAAACATTGCAAAAAGTAAATACACCATATCGAGTCATTATCAGCGGTGGGGGCACCGGCGGCCACATCTATCCGGCCATTGCCATCGCCAATGCCCTGAAAGCTATCGACAGCGATATAGAGATCCTTTTTGTAGGGGCGAAAGGTCGCATGGAAATGCAGAAAATTCCTGAAGCCGGCTATCAGATTGAAGGTTTGTGGATCAGCGGTATACAGCGACGCTTAACTTTAGATAACCTGGCTTTTCCCTTGAAACTCATCAGCAGTGTACGGAAATCATTCAGTATCCTTGCTGATTTTAAACCCAACGCGGTGGTGGGTGTAGGTGGTTACGCCAGCGGCCCATTATTATATGCCGCCAGTGCCAAAGGCATTCCGGCAATGTTACAGGAACAAAATTCTCATCCGGGAATTACCAATAAAATGCTGGCCGGTAAAGTACGGAAAATATGTGTGGCACAGGATGGTATGGAGAAATTTTTCCCAAAGGAAAAACTGGTGGTAACCGGCAACCCCATCCGGCAGGATATTGTGAAGGCTACGCAGGAAAATCTGGATAGCAAGCGGGAAGAGGCTTTCAGCTATTTTGGTTTGTCGCCGAAAAAGAAAACCATACTTTCTGTAGGAGGCAGCCTGGGTGCCCGCACCATTAACGACAGTATTATCAAAGATATTTCCAAACTGACTGACCAGGATGTTCAGATCATCTGGCAGTCTGGGAAGATTTATTATCAGGAAATGAAAGGAAAACTGGAGGCTATTCCTCAGTGTCAGGGGATCAAGCTTGTGGAATTTCTGAATAGAATGGATCTGGCCTATGCGGCTGCCGATATTGTGATTTCCAGGGCAGGCGCATTGGCTATTTCAGAATTATGCCTGGTGAAAAAACCAGTGGTATTTGTGCCTTCGCCCAATGTGGCGGAAGATCATCAGCGGAAAAACGCTGAGGCCTTGGTTGCCCGGGACGCGGCTATCATGATTCTGGACAAAGATGCCCGGGAGCAAATGATAGATACTGCCCTTGCCTTGTTGCAGCACACGGGGCGGCAGCAGGAATTAAAGGAAAATATTGGTAAACTGGCCAAACCCCATGCGGCGGAAGCCATAGCGCGGGAGGTTATTGGTTTGTTTTCATCGGATAAAAATATTGTAAACTGATTGTGATGAGGTTAAAGAAAAGTATCAAATTTCTGATTGTGATTATGCTGCTGACCGCTACCATCAGCTTTGTGGGAAAGCGGCAGGACAACCGGGTATGCAATAAAATTATTGTGGAGTTTGAAAATCCATACGATAATTACTTTATTGATGAAAACGACATTATTGCTTTAATGACCGACCAGGCCGGTCGGGTGGTAACCGGCGAAAACTTCAGTCAGATTTCTTTTAAAACGCTGGAAAAACGGCTGGAAGGCCACCGGTTTGTGCAGGCAGCGGAAGTGTATAAAGATTTAACCGGTAACCTGATCGCCAAAGTACAGCAGAGTATGCCAATAGCCCGCATTCTGCAAACCAACGCGCCAGAGGCATACATCAGTACCGAAGGGAAAATACTTCCGGTTTCCGACCGCTATACGGCAAGGGTGCTGCTGGTAAGTGGCGATTATACCCAACAACTGATGCATACGGGCATTAGCAGTAGTGAAGAAAATTTAAAAGTATTTAACCTGATACAATACATTAATAACCACGAGTTTTGGAAAGCGCAGATAGCGCAGATTGATATTGGCGGTGATGGAAATATCTTATTATATCCTCAGGTGGGCAAACAGCATATCGAGTTTGGCAAGGCTGAGGATATTGAAGCGAAATTCCGTAAACTCGAAATTTTTTATACGAAAATACTACCCTTTAAAGGTTGGAATACCTATAACAGGGTAAACCTGGAATACCATAATCAAATAGTTTGTGAATAATACATTTAAAATGGAACAAGAAGACAACATCTTAGTAGGACTCGACATTGGGACTACCAAAATTTGCGTAGTAGTAGGGCGCAAAAATGAATTTGGTAAGTTAGAAGTACTTGGAATGGGCAGCGCGCCCTCATATGGCGTAACCCGGGGCATCGTTTCGAATATCGAAAAAACGGTGAATGCCATCAGATCCGCGGTGTATGATGCCGAAGAACAATCGGGCATTAACATTCGGGTGGTGAATGTGGGTATTGCCGGCCAACATGTCAGAAGTTCTATCCATCATGGAAGTGTAACCCGCGACCCGAACAATGAGGAGTTTACCCAGCAGGATGTCAATCGGCTTACCAACGATATGCACCGCATTGTAACGCCGCCCGGTAATGAAATTATTCACGTAATGCCTCAATTATATACGGTTGATTATGAAGATGGTATTGTAGACCCAATCGGGATGTCTGGCGTGAAACTGGAAGCCGATTTTCATATTGTAACGGCCAAAACCAACGCCATTCGAAATGTGAAAAAGTGTGTGGAACGGGCTGGTCTGGAAATAGAAGAACTTATTCTTGAGCCTTTGGCCTCCAGCCTGGCCGTACTGAGTGAGGAAGAAAAAGAAGCCGGCGTTTGCCTTATCGACATCGGCGGAGGCACTACTGATATGGCCATTTTCCATGAAAACATTATTTGCCATACCAAAGTAATTCCACTGGGCGGCAGCATTCTTACCAAAGATATCAAAGAAGGTTGTTCCATCCTTTTTGATCAGGCAGAAGCGCTCAAAACAAAATTTGGTAAAGCGATTTCCGAACAGGCCAGCCATAATGAAATTGTATCTATTCCCGGTTTGCGCGAAAGACCGCCTACCGAAATTTCGCTGAAAAATCTGGCCTGCATTATTGAGGCCCGGGTAGAAGAAATATTTGAAATGGTGCATACCGAAATTATTACGTCGGGCTACGACGACAAACTGGCCGGAGGCATTGTAATTACGGGTGGGGGCTCGCAGTTGCAACACATCAAACAATTGTGCGAATACATGACCGGCCAGGACGCCCGCATTGGGTACCCGAATGAGCACCTGGGAAAAAGCAAAATAGACGCTGTTAAAACCCCGATTTATGCTACGGCTATCGGATTGGTGCTGGCAGGTTACAAAACTATTGACGATCGTAAAAAACAAAGCTCAAAACTGAATCAGAGAACTTCTGGTACTAATACAAGGATGAGCAGAGAGGGCAAGAGCAACGATTTTTTCAAAAAGTTTATTGAAAAGACCAAGGAGTTTTTTATTGACGAGCATCTGAAAGATGATGATGATTACAAATGAGAAATTTTTTTAACTAAGTTTAAGAACCAATTCTATTTAGAACAGAATTATTAAAACATACAATTATGAATACAAGTAAATATAAGTTCGATCTGCCTCAGCAAAGTGGTTCAATTATCAAAGTAATTGGTGTAGGTGGCGGCGGTAGCAATGCGGTTAACCACATGTATAACCAGGGCATTAAAGATGTAGAATTCATAGTTTGTAATACCGATGCCCAGTCGTTACAGGCCAGTCCGGTAAAAATAAAACTCCAAATTGGCGAGAGCGGACTGGGTGCAGGGGCCAATCCTGAAAAGGGCAGGGGCGCTGCCGTGGAAAGCAAGGAAGAGATCAGGCAGATTTTTGGGAACGACACCAAAATGATATTCATTACCGCAGGCATGGGCGGCGGTACCGGCACAGGGGCAGCCCCTGAAATTGCCAAAGTGGCCCGTGAGCTGGATATTTTAACGGTAGGAATTGTGACCATGCCTTTTGCTTTTGAGGGCCGGCAAAAAGCCATCCGGGCCGATGCCGGAGTAAAAACGCTGAAAGAATACTGTGACACGGTGCTGGTAATTCTGAATGACAAGCTGCGTGAGGTATTCCCGAATCTGAGTATGAGCAATGCTTTTGCCCAGGCCGATAATATCCTGACTACCGCTGCCAAAAGCATTGCCGAAATTATTACTGTGCCCGGCTATATCAATGTTGACTTTGAAGATGTAAGAACCGTAATGGCTGGGTCAGGCGCTGCTGTGATGGGATCGGCCAAAGCTGAGGGCGACCACCGCGCCAGAAGAGCTGCCGAAGAAGCACTTTCTTCGCCGTTATTGAATAACAAGAATATTACCGGTGCTGAAAAAATATTGCTTTCCATCCGCTCAGGCATCGATAAAGAGCTTTCTATGGAAGAACTGGATGAGATTACCGAATTTATCCAGCAGAAAGCCGGCGACAATGCTGAGGTAATTTTCGGTCATGGTATTGACGAAACGCTGGGAGGCAGTGTGAGTGTAACTGTAATTGCCACAGGCTTTGAGCATGATGGGATGATGGAAGAAAAGCCTGCTCCTCAAAAAAAAGTGTATGACCTTGAGTCTAATAAAGTAGTTAAAAAAGAAGAAGAGCCGGTACGAAGAGAGCAGCACGAAAATATTACACCCCCAATCCGATATGGAAATCCTGATAAAAATGTTCCTTTTGAAAAGGAAGACGATGCTTCTGACCGTGAAGACGAAAACAATAGGGTCGTGCATTTTAATCTGGACGACAACTATCAGGTTTCCGATAACGATCGATCAAATCCTCCTCAGCCATCGGATGATATGAACAACAAAAGGGAAGAATTGAAGCGTGCGGCGCGGGAAAGAGTAAGAATGCTGAAAGAAAACAAAGGAAACTCTAATTTCCCTTACGATGAAGACGAAAGCTATCGGGATAAGCTGGAAATGCCTGCTTATAAAAGAAGAAACATCCGGCTGCTGAAATTTCTTCCTTCCGACGAACATCATATTTCCCGGTATACATTGGATGGAGAAAACTCATTAACTACCAAAAACAGATATTTGCACGATAATGCGGACTAATTTTTAAGGAGTTAATCGTTAATTCGTTATTTGTTCAATAGATTAAGACAAATAACGAATAACGAATAACAACTCCCAAGCATCCTTCAATAAAAAAGCAGAGAGCCGTTCTTTTATTAATTCTAATCAAAGTTTCTGTTAAATTTGTCTGACTTTTCGCATTTTAAACTCACAGGATGGTGAGCCGACTCTGGTACTGTTCCCTATTGGTAGCTTTCTTATTTTTTCTGTTCTTTTCTGGGGCAAAAGCCCAAACAGGGGGTAATCATTCGCTTGATTTTCTGAATTTGAGCAGCAATGCTAAAATCACTGGATTGGGCGGCCTCAATGTTTCTTCCTATGGCGATTCGCTGGAAGCTGATCTGAATATGTTTGTTACCAATCCCGCGCTGATCGATGTCACTGCTTCCGGAAAACTATCCATCAGTTACATGCCTTTTTATGCGGGTATGCAATATACCACACTGGCTTATGCACAGCATTTTGCCAAAGCAGGCATTTGGGCGGTAGGATTGCAATATATGGATTACGGCGATTTTGACGGATTCGATGGGGCTGGGCTGCCCACCGGTGAATTCAGCGCACAGGATTATGCTTTTGTGATCAACCATATCCACCAACAGGGGAATTTCCAGATGGGCGCTAATCTGAAAGTGGCCGTATCGGCCATTGCCGGGTATCAGGCTGCCGCGCTGATGCTCGATCTGGGTGGCGTTTTTCAGCATCCCACCCAGGATTTAACGGTCGGATTGGTCATCAGTAACCTGGGCTTTTTTCTATCGGATTACACTTCCGGTAGCCACAGCAGCTTGCCTGCCGACGTAAAACTGGGCTTGTCATTTAAACCGGAGCATATGCCCTTTCGGTTTTCGGTTACCGGGTATAAACTTCTCAGAGATACCAAAGCTTATTTTGTTACCGATGCCAGCCAACAAAATGAAGATGGTGAGGTTAAAATAGCAGGAAAAATATTAAGACATATTACCTTTGGCGGCGAACTCCTGCTAGGGAAAAATTTTAATGTACGCGCTGGTTATAACTATTTGAATAGAAGTGCGTTTAGATTACCACAAGCCTCCGGCTCGGCAGGCTTGTCGTTTGGATTTGTAGTAAAGATAAAAGCATTTTCGTTTGAGTACGCCCGGGCTTCCTACAGAACAAAAGGAGGCTACAATCACGTAACACTTACTACTGATTTTGAAAGACTTATCAATAAAAAGAAATAATATACATGTTAGAAGAACTTGAACATTTAACACCGCGACAAATTGTAGCAGAACTGGATAAGTATATTGTTGGACAGAATGATGCTAAAAAAAATGTGGCGATTGCCCTCAGAAATCGCTGGCGCCGGATGAATGTGCCTGAAGAGATGCAGGGAGAGATTGTTCCTAATAATATCCTGCTGATTGGTTCAACCGGAGTTGGTAAAACCGAAATTGCCCGTCGGCTGGCCAAAATCGCTAATGCCCCTTTTACCAAGGTAGAAGCTTCCAAATTTACTGAAGTAGGGTATGTGGGCCGCGATGTGGAAAGCATGGTGCGCGATCTGGTAGAGCAGTCTGTGAATATGGTGAAAGCCAATAAAAAAGAAGAAGTAAAAGAAAAAGCGGCCGCTACTGTAGAAGATATTATTCTCGATGCCCTGATCCCGCCGGTAAAAAATAAATCGGTGCAGGCACGTCCTACGCCCGGTTTCAACCACGAAGAAACAGAAACTCCGCAAACCGACGCTGAACTGAATGAAAGAACCCGTGAGCGTTTTCGTGAAAAAATTCGCAATGGCGATCTGGACGACCGTAAAATAGAAATTAATATCCGCCAGGGTGGTAATGGCAATATTGGTATGATTGGCGGTGGTATGATGGATGAAGTGAGTATGATGAACCTGCAGGAAATGATCAGCGGCATGATGCCGAAAAAAGATAAGAAGCGCAAGGTTACCATTGCCGAAGCTAAGAAAATACTGCTGGAAGAAGAGGCCGCCAAACTGATTGATATGGATGAAGTGAAGGAAGAGGCTATCCAGAGAGCGCAGAATACCGGAATTATTTTTATCGATGAAATTGATAAGGTAGCTTCCGGCAATTCAAAGCAAGGTGGTGGCGGACCCGACGTAAGTCGTGAAGGTGTACAGCGCGACCTGTTGCCCATTGTGGAAGGCAGTACCGTGAATACCAAATACGGTGTTGTACAAACCGATCATATGCTGTTTATCGCGGCCGGAGCTTTTCACGTCTCTAAGCCTTCCGATCTGATTCCCGAATTGCAGGGGCGTTTTCCTATTCGGGTAGAACTGAATAATTTAACCAAAGATGATTTTATCCGAATTTTAAAGGAACCCAAAAACGCGCTTACCAAGCAGTACGAAGCCTTATTTGCCGCAGAGAATGTAGAAATCACTTTTCAGGAAGATTCGCTGGAAGAAATCGCGGAAATTGCTTTTGAAATTAACGCTGAAGTGGAAAACATTGGCGCCCGTCGATTACATACGGTAATGAGCCACTTGCTGAATGATTTCCTGTACGATGTGCCCGATCATATCGAGCCCAATGCCAAAGTAACCATCAATAAGGAAATGGTAAAAGAGCGTTTATCCGGTTTGGTGAAAAATAAAGATTTAAGTCAGTATATATTATAATCCAATTTCTATAAATAAATTGAAGGAGCGAATTATGCTGTTGTATTATCCAAGAAATGAATTCGCCTGGCGAAATTACTTCATAAAAAAAGACCGGTCTGCCTGGAAATTATAATAGCCTATCGTACTAAAATAACCTGACAGAGCGGCCTCTTATTGGATAAAGCCAGTTGAATAGGGCTTATTTAGATTTTAATAACCGGAAAGGAACACCTGTACTTTCTTTGGAATCTAAGCGCAAGAACAATACGCCAGCACGCAGATTGGCCTGTGATAAATTCAGTTGTATTGCTTCCTGATTTTGATTTATAGTTCGGGTTTCGCTGTACAGTGTATAACCCGCATCATCTACCAAACTAATGGTAACGGGGCCCGACAAAGTTCTGTCCAGTTTTACGGTCAATTGATCCTGCACCGGATTCGGATAAGCCAGTTTAACCATATTGCGGGCCGGTGCCGAAAATTCGTTTTCCAATTCTTCTGTTAAACTTTCTGAAGTTCCTTTAGCTGGCGCATCATAAGCGAGGCGGGCTGCTGGTGCTACCGACAAGTCAAAGACATACGCTGAACCGGAAGCACTGCCATGATCGTCATCCAGATAGGCACCGGCAATTACATTGTTTCCATCAATATCTACCGCGGCGCCCAGCACATCTCCTGTGCTCGCATCAGAAGCGATAAGTTTGCCCGTTTGTGCCCAGCCACCAGCACCATTGGTAAACACATAAACCGATCCGGCATTGGTGCCACCGGCATGATTATCGCCTCGTGCGCCTACCACAGCACGGCTACCCGATATACTTACAGAGGTTCCAAAACGATCATCAGCGGCTGCGTCTGCGGCTGTTAATTTGTTTATCTGGCTCCAGGTTGATCCATTGTATTTGAACAGATAGGCTGATCCTGATGAACTGCCCGCATCATCATCCTGATTGGCCCCTGCTATAACGGTGTTGCCATAAACCCCTACCGATACCCCCAGCCGGTCACCGGAAGCACCATCGGATGCTGTTAACTTGGCTTTCTGAATCCAAGTGCTGCCATTGTAGTCAAACACATAGGCGGAGCCGGAATCTCCTCCTTTGTCGTCGGTGCGGAAGGCTCCTATCACCACTCTGTTGCCATTAATGGCTACCGACCAGCCAAACTGATCATTACTTTTCTTATCTGAAGCTACCAATTTGGCCTGTTGTACCCATGCCGAACCGTTGTATTTAAAAATATAAGCGGAACCGGCGTTGGCAGACCCACTGATATCATCATCTGGAGCACCTACAACGGCTGTGTTACCATAGATGGCTACCGAATTACCAAAATGATCACCAGCAGCACCGTCAGCAGGTAACAGTTTGGCGTGTTGTACCCAACTGGTACTGGTACGCCTGAATATATACGCTGAGCCTGAGGCATCGCCCATATCATCATTCATGCGCGCGCCTATCACTGCGTAATTTGTAAATACATCTACACTGGCACCAAAGTTATCGCCAGCGGATGCATCAGATGCGGTTAGTCTGAGCTTTTGCGACCAGGAAGAACCTGACTGGCTGAACACATAGGCGGAACCGGCATTGGAAGCAGGGCTGTCATCCAGCACAGCACCCACAATAGCTGTATTGCCTTTTATGCCTACCGCATTACCAAAATTATCGTTGGCAGCACCATCTGATGCGGTAATTTTAGCTTCTGCTACAGATCCGGGATCTGAAAAATCGTATATTTTTACGGTGCTAGAACCTAGACCAACAATTACACGATCACCCGAAATCTGATGCGTAGCCTTAGGGTGATGAAATTCTGCTATTTTGGTCCAGGTACCGGCAATTTTTTCACATACATACACTACATTTGGACTTTCTCCATAGGTTTTTGCCCCATTAAAGGTAACCCGATCCCCTGAGGCTGATACATACCATTCTACATAAAAATCTCCGTCTTTAATACCAGCAGGTTTGATGGTAGTATCGTAACTCCATGCTGATCCATTGTATTCATAAACTGGTGTTCCGAATTCTGTACCAGAAAATACTCTATTGTCAGCAAGGGCAACGGTTTGTGCACGAGTACTCTTTTTGGCAGTACGTACCCATCTGCTACCATTATATTCATAAATATAAATAGCAAACTCCCAGTAAGCAGCTACTGCTATCCGATTACCCTGAATATCAACACCATACCCGAATAAATCATAGTATGGATGATCACCAATCAGGCGAGTGGTTTCATTCCATGTGCCACCGGTTTTTGTGAATACATAAGCAGCACCATAAAATTCATCAGCTTCCGGATCGTCGTAATCCCAACGGGCACCCACCACGGCCTGGTTATTATCGATGGCTACGGTAAATCCAAAGCCACCTCCGCTTCCCAAAGTGGCCACTAACTTGGCGGTTTCTGTCCAGGTGCTGCCATTGTATTCAAATACATAAGCGGTTTCCAGCGTAGGATTGCCAATGATAATTTTATCACCTGAGATATCCACCCTGATATCCCAGGTATTAGAAGATGGATCGGAAGGATTCAATGTGGCGGTCAACACCCAACTGGTTCCATTAAATTCAAAGACCTTTGCCGAGTTATTATTGGCTACCACAGCCCGTTCTCCATCAATGGCTACATTAGAAACATCAATAGGTGCCGGTACAGTCAGGTTATATGCTGTTTGCGCGAATGTTTGTGTGCCACATATAAGGATTAAAAAAAGTATTAAATGCGTTTTTTGAGTTGAAATACGGGTGCTAATTCGGTACACCGAAAGGTAGGCGGCTGAAACAGGTGTAAACAAAGTTTTCATGGTAAAAAATATTTAAGGGATAGTTAACTAAAATTAAATTGTAATTTTTTTGAATATTAGATGTAAAAAATTAATAAAATTAAAAAATTAATAAAAATAGTTATATTTTGAAATGTTCATAATTTATAGTAATAATATAAAGGGCTAATTTGAAAAATTTTTAATAGATTAACAAGAAATGGTTAATTTTTTTGTTGAAATAGTTACATTATATTACTTAGGATTAAACAATAAATAACTTATAACAGATTTGTGTTTACCTTTCAAAAAAGAATGAAAGGCGATGCGTGACAATTTGGAATACAAACAACAATTTTTTGCTGAGTTGGACGAAAGGCTAAAGCGATTATTCGCAGCCATAGAAGCCAATGAATTGGGTTATCACGGTGTGACGATAGTCAGCCGTTTATATAGCATACACCCGCATACGGTCCGTCAGGGTCAGAAAGAACTTACAGAAGGTCACAAACTAGCTGATGGCCGAATACGCGAAAGTGGAGGGGGGCGAAAAAAAACATTGTAGTTAGGCCTTCTCACTGTAGCATATTCCTTGATGTTGTAGAGGGTAACACGGCAGGAAGCCCACAGGATGAAAAACTAAAATGGACATATCTTTCCATTACTCAAATCAGAGACGCGATGCTGACAAAAGGCCGCGAAGTTAGTCGCTACGATGTCAATGAACTGCTTGAGTTTTTTGGTTATAAACGTCGTAGACTTATCAAAAGTGAGTCATTAAAGGACGTCCCGGCACGCAACGATCAATTTGAGCACATCGGAGAATTGCAAAAGGCATTCATTGAAAACGGCTTTGCTTGTTTGAGCATAGATACTAAGAATAAGGAACTGATCGGTAATTTTTACCGCTCCGGTACTTATTTCGGCCAGGAAAGCCAAAGAGTTTATGACCATGACTTCCCTTCTTATTCATCCGCTAAACTTATCCCTCATGGCATCTACGACTTAGCGGATAACAAAGGCTATCTATCCTTAGGCATCAGCCATGATACCTCCCAATTTGTATGTGATAATATTGAACATTATTGGAAACAAGAGTTACAATGGAAGTACCAAGATAGTGACTGGATGTTATTATTGTGTGATAGTGGGGGATCAAATAATTGCCGTCATTACCTGTTCAAACAAGACGTCTACCAATTAGCCCAAAAACTTCAAATTAATGTCGTAGTGGCACATTATCCAACTTATTGCTCTAAATACAACCCCATTGAACGAAAACTATTTTGTCACATCCACCGTCAATGGGAAGGTGTCGCGTTTAAAAACATCCGAATTGTCAAAGAACTGGCTGAGAAAACTTCTACCCAGACTGGCTTAGAAGTAAAAGTCCGAGTTAATAAAAAACACTATAATATCAAGCGTAAGTACCAACAAGAGTTCAAACATAACATTGAGAATTATATCATCTTTGGGCATCTGTTGCCACTTTGGAATTATATGGTATTTTACAAACCATTATAAGTTATTTTTTACACGATCCTAAAGAATTAGCTATTGAATTTTTAGAATCTTATGCAGCTCCTAAACCTAAAAAAAGGTGAATCACTGGCCCCAACATTGGATAAACGTAATGCGGGTTGAATAACTAAAATTTGAGCTTTTTACTTCTAATAAACTTCTGTGCAGGCGGACAGTGAATCGCTCCGAAATCCCGCTCTACGCTAATACTTGACCGTTAATGTTGGTAGATGTAAGTATTTGGATTGATTTCTTCAGGGGAATTTGCATAATGACAGGGACTTTACCCTAATGGCGCAGCACGGATTTATCAAAGAAATAAGGGTGTAGCGATAAGATAAACCGGACAAGCCTTTAAGTGAATGATATCAGCTTGTAAAAAAACCAGGTGCTATCATTGAAAAGTGTGGCTGCTTTATCAGCTATTAACAATTGCAAGGCGTACTTTATTACTTTTGTCCACTTCTTTAAGCAAGTTAAAATTTGTTTTAAGGTTTTGATTTTCATTGATTTAACTAACTATTTTACCAGAAAAACAACAACCTATGGTGACTTCAGCAACCAGATTACGGCTCGCCAAATATTTATTAGTTTTATCGATGGTTGGCTTTCTGATAAGTTGTAATCCTAAGGATGAAAAGACAGCAGAGGAGAAAGAAACCATTAAAGAACCGGTTGTCAAAACCTTGTATGCTACCTCATCGCATGCCCCTACCGTAGGGGCGATGTATCCGCGGGTGATCAAAATAGCCCATCATGCAGGATCAGAGGGAAACCTGCTGGTTACTTTTGAACATTACATGAACAGAGAGCCCTCATTTCCCATCTATCGAAGTACGGATGGCGGCGAAACCTGGCAATTGTATTCTGAGGTAGAAGATACCCGAAATAAGTGGGGAATGCGATACCAACCTGTGCTGTTCGAATTGCCCCAACAGGTAGGCGAATTCCCTGCCGGCACCATTTTCTGCTCTGGAAACTCCATACCTGGTGATCGATCAGCTACCGAACTGCTGGTTTTTTTCAGTACCGATGGAGGTAAAGGCTGGGAATTTTTAAGTTCTATTATCAAAGGGGGCCGGGCCATTTATCCAAACACGGGGGAAACTCCCGTATGGGAACCATTCCTGGGCCTCGACAGTGCCGGACGACTGGTAGCTTACTTTTCAGATGAGCGGTTTTATGATGACAAATATGACCAGTTGCTGGCCCACAAAATTTCGGAAGATGGAGGCCGTACCTGGGGGGAAGAGGTATTTGATGTGGCGGTACCCGATGGTAAAACCAGACCAGGCATGCCCATTGTAACCCGCCTCCCCAACAAAAAATATATGATGGTGTTTGAGATCGTGAATGTGGAAGGCATCCCCGTTCATTATAAGTTATCTGATGACGGTATCCACTGGGGCGATCCGGCAGACCTCGGCACCCGCATTCAGACCAAGGAAGGCTATTTCCTCAAATCCACTCCCTACATCATCTGGACGCCTTACGGGGGTGAAAACGGAACCCTTTTTATTTCCGGTATGGGCACGAATATCAACGGTAAATTAATCGGAAACGGGTATATGATCAATCGGAATTTGGGAGAAGGTGATTGGGTACATATAGAAGCACCCATACAATACCAAACTGATGGTGCTGGTGGGTATAGTCAAACCATGATACAGTTAGATGAAAAGGGGCAACGAATTTTGCAATTGGTGCCGGTTCCCAATGGCAATGGAGAGCATATGGACATAAAATACGCAAAGTTCAATCTCCCTTAACCAAAACCAGTAAGCTTGTAAAAGAAACCATTACCGCTTCATAATTCTG
>JBGTIS010000147.1:0-15367 GCA_041745535.1 Cyclobacteriaceae bacterium
GCACGATATGGAACATTGCCAGGCTTGTGCCAAAGCTTGCCGGACCTGTGAAGCGGCTTGCAAAAGTTTCAGCGGCGTAGCTGCTTAAGGTAAATCATCAAAAGCACAGAGTAAAATCTGTGCTTTACTTTTTTCAGTCAAAATCCCCATTTGTTTTTAGATAATTTCTAACTGTTTAACATACCGACTCAATGAAAAATGACGACAAAAAAAAGGATCAATCATCTGACGGAGGGCATGCACACGAGCAGGGGGGCATGGGTATGCGGGGTGTAACCAGAATTATGGCGGAAATGGAAATGATGAAAGGCAGTTCCCAGCACAAGGATGAGGAAAAAAAGCAGGACCACCAGCACCACGATAGCCACAAAATGGGCCATGACCAGCGCCTGGAAATGCTGCACATGCACCACATGCAAACGCTGTGGGTATATTGGATGCTGATTATTCTGGGAATCTGGATGATCCTTTCCCCTTTAACTTTCAGCTATGCCAAATCCACCGTAGACCCCAGCGGCGGCCGCGACCTGTGGCTTACGCTGGAACAAAGAATTTCTTTTATGACCTGGAGCGATATCATCTCCGGGATATTACTGATATTTTTTGGCTGGCGATCATTAACCCCCAACCGACCAGTAAGCATATGGCTGGCTTGCTTTGTAGGAATCTGGATAAGCATGGCACCACTGATTTTCTGGGCACCTACCGCCGCGGCTTATATCAACGACACCCTGGTAGGCGCCTTGGTAATTGCGCTCACGATATTAATTCCGGGCATGCCGAACATGATCATGTATATGAAAATGGGTTCTCAAACACCTCCCGGATGGAGTTACAATCCTTCCAGCTGGCCACAACGGTGGATCATGATGGTGGCAGGTTTTCTGGGATGGATTGTTTCCCGTTATTTAGCGGCTTATCAGTTAGGATATACCGACGTGGCCTGGGACCCTTTTTTTGGAGAAGGAAGTCGGTTGGTACTCGATTCTGATATGTCTCATTCATTGCCCATTTCCGATGGCGGATTGGGAGCTTTGGCCTATACTTTTGAATTTCTGATGGGATGGATGGGAAGTCCGGCCCGTTGGCGTACCATGCCCTGGATGGTGGCTTTGTTTGGTATACTGGTAATTCCTCTGGGGCTGGTGCACATATTTCTGGTGATATCCCAACCAATTGTGGTGGGGCATTGGTGTACCTTGTGTTTGCTTGCGGCCGGTATTATGTTGCCCATGATTCCCCTGGAAGTGGATGAAGTGGTTGCTATGGGGCAGCATATGGTGCAGACCAAACGCCGTGGCGATTCTATGTGGAAGGTTTTCTGGAAAGGTGGCGCACCCATAGCGCAGAATATGGATGAACGATCTCCCGAACTAATGCGATTGCCCGCCAGTCCGTGGAAGGTTTTTAAAGCTTCTATCTGGGGCATGAGTTTTCCCTGGACCCTGGTGGTTTCTTCCCTGCTTGGCATCTGGCTAATGTTTGCCCCGGCAGTATTTGGGGTGGCGACGAAAGCAACTGCCGCCGATGTTAATCACCTGGGTGGTTCATTAATTATTGTGGTGGCGGTAATTTGTATGGGAGAAGTACTGCGTAGAGGTCGTTACCTGAATGTTTTACTGGGCCTGGGCGTAGCCATTGTTCCCTGGTTCGTGCAGGATAGTAATCTGGCACTGAACATCAGCTCTGCGGTTGCCGGATTGGCTGTCGCTGCCTTGTCCATTCCTTTAGGAACCGTAAAAGAAAAATATGGGCTATGGGATCAGTATGTGAAATAATTTTGTGCAATCAACAAAGTATGTAGAACCAATTGTAACTATCATTAATATGGGAATTAAAGAATTAGTTCATAATTTTTATCGTGGGTTCAGGGCGCTTTTAGGTAAAGAAACTAAAGACAGGTTGTTTACTAATCATAGGAATTTTCCGGACCAACCCACTGCGCAAAAGGAATTTGAAAGGTCAAAAGACAAACTGTTTGATGTAAACCGGTGGTCTGACTTACCCGGACTGACCTCAAAATTTCAGTCGCATGATGAGCAAGGCAAACGCAGCCACGCGAAAAAAATCAAAAAAGGTGAATTTATCCGGATTGAGCTGCCTGGACCCACGCCAGAGAACTGGGTAGAAATTACCGATATTGCGGAAACAGAAAATACGGCTGAGTTTACAGTGAACCCCTGTGTGGACCCGCAGGAAGCGGAAGCTGACGTCGAGCATTTTTTTATTAAAGAGGCTTCCAGCACTTTTAAGGTAGAATTAAAAGGAACCACTATTTATGGTTATGAAATTGGAAAGCGGGAGGGTATAAACAACAGTGGTTATGAAGCCGGACAAAGAAAATTACTGAATACCATGCTGGCTGCCGGTGGTTGGGCAGCCTTTCAGGAATTTCAATGGGATAAGCTTACTAAATATTTAGTGCATCGTAAAGAAATAAAAAAATAAGGTTTAACCAGTACTACATAAAAAATTTAATCAGCGTCAATAAATCTGATTATCAAATTAGAAAATTTCAGAAAAGCATTCGTTTTAAAGCCGCTTTGCCCTGGGTTGTAGATCAGTAAGGGAGGCAATGCGAACCGGTTCGCCTGACTCTATGCTGTTCCGGGCTGCTATTCCAATTAAGATAGACATAGCCCCGTCACGGATGCCAGCAGAATGCTTTAATGGATCTGGTGCTTTTGGGTCTTTGAAAATCTTATCATGCAATCTGGCATCACCGCCGCCATGGCCGCCCCGTTCTACGGGTACATTTACAGTTTCAAAATTGTTCCAGTTTTTGTGCACAATCAGCGGTTCGTACTGGGCTTCATCTTCGGCTTTCTGGTTCATTTCAGCGGCATGCAATTCCGACTGATCGACCTTTTCCTGTTTCATAAATGGAATGTCCAGCCAGGCATCGATACGACCCTCCTGCCCATTAAATGACACTTTCCATCCTTCATAAGGCGAATAAGTGGTTAAGGAATAGTTGACCACCGCATCGTTCGCGTATTTGATCTGGGCCGACATTTTATCATAAATATTGATTTCATCACGGTACAAACAATTATCCCGGATATAGCCGTCGTATTTCTCATTGTCAACATACAACCGCATGGCACGTTCGTCTTCGGTAATATCCCAGAAATATTTACACTCCTTTTTGTGGGGGCAGGTACGACACTTATCACCTTTGAATGGACCATTGTGGCCATAGTGCTCCAAGGCACCATAAGCAAATACTTCTGCAGGGTCAGAATCCAGCCACCAGTTCAGTAGGTCAAAATGGTGGGTAGCCTTGTGCACCCAGAGGGTACCACCTGCCTCTCGTAATCCATGCCAGCGGCGGAAATACGAAGCGCCGTGATAGTTATTCAAATACCAGTGAAAGTCAACAGAAGTGATTTTGCCAATAGCTTCCTGAGCAAGCAGTTCCTTGATCTTTGTGGCATAAGGGCTCCACCGGTAATTGAAACCAACGATAAGGTTTTTGTTAGAACTACGTTCCGCATCCAGAATAGCCTGGCATTTACGCTCGTCGGTAGTCAAAGGTTTCTCAGTAAGCACATCGCAACCCATTTGTAAACCTTTGATAATAAATTCGTGGTGGGTAGAATCTTTGGTGGTCACAATTACCAGGTCCGGCTTGGTCTGCCTGATCATTTCCTCAAAATTAGTGAAGGTAGGGCAACTCACTTTCATATATTCTTTGGCATAAGCCAATCGACCCGGGTTGATGTCGCTTAATCCTACAAACTCCAGAATATCAGGATACTGTTCAACCAATCGGCGGCCCCAGAAGGAAGTGCCGCGAACGCCAGTACCCACCAGCGCCACTTTGAGTTTTCCAACTTTCAGGCCAAATCCCAAAGCGGGTGCGGTAAACATAGTGCCGGCAGCCAGCATGCTGACAGAAGTTAAAAATGATCTTCTTGATAAATTGTTTTCCATACCTTTAATTTTTTTGCAATCCATAAAACTAGTAAAAAATGCCGGAATCATGAAATATAAAGGTGAATAACCATTTATAATGGAAATAGCCCTCCTATTTACTGTTGAATTAATAATTTTTTTAGAAGAAAATTTCAGCCTTGTACACAATAATTTATTCTCCCCGGATTTCAACTTTTTTACTAAAGTTAGTGTCTATATAGCATAAATAAATTTTTGTAAAACAATTAATTTTTTGAAGTGTATGAAAATCATATTTGAGAAGTTGAAAAATAAGTTAAAATGGTTGCCCTTTTCCGCGATCCTTTTATTTCCGCTAACCGGATGTTTAGATAACGATAATGTGGAACCAATTCCGGTTGCCTATGTATCAATTTTTAATGCGGCTCCGGATGCGCCCGAGCTCGATGTGTTGGTAGATAATAAGCAGATTTTCAGTCAACCGCTGGATTATGCTGATTATTCCAGGTATTTGAACTTTTATACCGGTGACAGAAAACTAAAAATTAATTCGTTTAATGCCAATAATGTATTAGTTGATACTACCGTTAATTTTCAGCCTGATAAAGCGTATTCGGTGTTCATTGCTGATGACCTGGCAGATTTATCTGCTTTGGTAGTGGAGGACAGTGCCGATACACCTGAAACAGGTAAGGCGATGATCAGGATCATTCATTTGTCGCCGGATGCGCCAGCCGTTGACCTGGAAGAAGCAGACGGTACAAGTTTGTTTACCAATCAGACGTTCAAACAGGCTTCAGCATTTAAAGAAGTGGATGCTGATACTTACAACCTGAAATTAAACGTTGGGGGCAATAGTAGTGAAGCGATTTCTATTCCGGATGCTGAATTCAGATCCAGAGGAATTTATTCCATAATTGTCAGGGGATTTGCCACTCCTCCTACAGGAAACTTAAATAGTTTAAGTGTACAAATCGTGAATAACAATTAGTTTTAAGCACTAGCTTATCAGTAAATGCCGTTTGTCCGTGGTCTGGGTACTCAGCCTACTCATTTCGGATAAGCGGCTTTTCTATTTCAACCTTCAGGTTTTTTGCTTCTTCTTTTTGGCCGATGGAAACAACACATTATTGAGAATTAACCGGTAACCGGGAGAATGGGGATACAAATCCAGTTTGGGCGATACATTAGCCCCACGACCTGCCGAAAGTTCAGGATCGTGCCCACTGTAATACGTCCAATGGCCTTTGCCAAATTCCCCATAAATATACCTGACGCGTTTTTCGTTACCATTCTCTCCTAATATCAGGGCTTCGGGCTTTACCAGCTTTTTTTCAAAAGCGGTAGTGCGGCCAAAAAATTCTTTGATCACGTGCTCGTGGTTCTGGGTGAGCAGCGAAGGAACTACATCCCATTTGGCTGAGAATTCGAACAAAGTGAAAAAATCTTCGGTGGCTCCATAAAAGCTGAGTCGCCCGGTATTGATGTCGGAAAACCGACGCCCAGGTTCCAGGGTGAAATTTTCAAAGGCCAATGATTTGCTATAATCCAGCTTTTCCTGTACTTCCGGGTCAATATCTTCCTCATTGTAATGGCTTTCTGAAAGGTCCATCCCATCGGCGGCCAGGGCAATATCAAACGTTTCGGCTGCCGAACACATGGCAAAAATATACCCGCCTCCCAAACAAAAATCTCTGATCTTTTTGGTAACATCGTATTTCATGGCCGACACTTTCGGATATCCCAGTCTGAGGGCGGTGGCTTCCTGCATTTTCGCTTCAATCAGGGCCGATTCCCGCCACAAAAATCTTTGAGTTTGCCCGGTAAAATCTTCGTGATGTAAATGCAGCCAGTCGTAATTCAGGAGTTCGTTGTTCAGCACTTCTTCGTCATATAAGATCACATAAGGAATTTCGGCGTAATCGAGCACAGCCAGTACCGCATCGGTTTCATCCTGGATAAAATCGTTTTTGGGAGAATAAACAGCGATTTTGGGTGCTGTTTCCAGTTTTACATCATTCATGTTCACACTGGGGGAGGCAATGGTAAGCAACATTTCACTTACATCGGCATCCGATAAAACTTCGTAAGATACGCCACGGATGACACATTCCTCCAGCATTTCTTCTGAATACTTGAATAAAAAACTTCCCCCCCGGTAATTCAATAGCCAATCTACCTCTTTGCCATTTTCCAGCAAATAAAAAGCGATTCCATATGCCTTTAAATGGTTTTTTTGTTCCCGATCCATGGGAATAAGAAGGGAATTGGCAAAGCTCGGTGTTAGGGAAAAAATTAACAAAAAAATACAAACCCATTTTATCATAGCTTTATCTTTTGTAACCCTACAGTGTTTACCTAATTTCATGAATTTATTTCAAAAATCCCAATGCATTTGGAAAAGGATGTAAGAAGTTACTCCCGGCGACAGGAAATGCCCATCACCCATAAAACTAAATTGTAAAGGTTAAGCCTGGGAAACGCGTTGTTTTTTTCCTTTGATTGAATACATTATTTGAATAATAATAACCAGACGAAAAATTAATTTTTGTTATATTCACGACAATTCTGCTTTATATTCTGCCTTATATTGCTACCATAATGGAATAGTAAAATTTACATTTAATATTTTTTATTTAAACTGCGGGTAAGGGGCAGCATGCTGGCGCAATCTTTTTTATTAACCACAAACGCACAGGTTTGCCATACAACTTTTAACACAAAAACTGGCAAAAAAAGAAATGAATCCGCAGTTTGAACAAAATCCGTATGTGTACTCGCGTTATTTCGGATTATATGTATTGGCAACCTAAAAATCTTAAACTTGAAAAAAATAATTATCCTCAGCTTCTGTGCTTTTTTAATCAGCCTTCAAGCCCTCATGGCCCAACAGGTATCTGGTAAAGTAACTGATAAGCAGACTGGAGAAGGCATTCCTGGTGTAAGCATTCTTATCAAAGGCACTAACCTGGGAACCAATACCGATGCACAGGGATTTTATAAAGTAAATACCGGGAATAGTGACGCGGTTTTGGTTTTCAGCTTTGTAGGTTATGTCCGCCTGGAAGAACCTGTTAATGGCAGAAGTACCATTGATATTACCATGTTCGAGGAATTGCTTGAACTGAACGAACTGGTGGTGACCGCCCTGGGCATTGCACAGGAAAAGAAAGCATTGGGTTATTCGGTTGAAAAACTTGAGCCGGAAGTGTTAACCCAGGTACGGGAAACCAACTTGGTAAATGCGCTGGCCGGTCGGGTGGCCGGTGTGCAAACAACCAATGGGTCTTCCGGAATCGGATCATCCTCCCGCATTGTAATCCGGGGCGAAACTTCCCTTTCCGGCAAAAATCAACCTTTGTTTGTGGTAGATGGCGTGCCCATCAGCAACGAACTGATTGCCAATTACACTGAAAATAATGAAAACGGTTTTCAGGAAGTGGATTACGGAAACGGGGTAGCCGATATCAGTCCGGATGATATCGCCTCGATTACCGTATTAAAAGGACCAGGCGCTGCCGCGCTATATGGAACCCGGGCTGCCAACGGGGTGGTACTCATTGAAACCAAAGACGGCACCAGCAAAAAAGGATTGGGCGTAAGCCTGAACAGCAGTGTAACCATAGAAAAACCTATGCGATTACCCAACTATCAGAATGCTTACGGTGGAGGAAGCGGCGGTCAGTTTGCGTATGAAGATGGCTACGGAGCAGGGGTGAATGATGGTGGAATTACCAGTTTCGGTCCGCTGCTGGATGGCCGGATGATTACTCAGTACGATGGTCCTTCTACCGACCAGGACGGTAATCCGGTTCGTGGCGGAGATATCATTGCCCGGAATGGGAACCCAATTACGCCAACGCCCTGGGTAGCGCATCCCGATAATGTGGCCGATTTTTTTCAGACAGGCATAACCTGGCAAAACAACATTGCCATTTCAGGTAACAACGATCTGGGCGGTTTCCGTTTGTCATTCTCTAACCTGGATAACAATGGGATAATTCCAAATGCCGACCTGAAACGGAATGGCCTTGCCTTCGGCGGTAATTATAAGTTTGATGATAAACTTTCGGCCAAAGCCTACCTGAATTATGTGAATGGTGCCAGCACCCACCGCCCCGGATTGGGTTATGGCAGTGAAAACCTGATGTATATTTTTACCTGGATGGGCCGGCAAAACGATACCGAACCGCTGAAAGATTACTGGCAGGCCGGACAGGAAGGATTCAGGCAGTATAATTTTAATTACCAGTGGATGGATAATCCCTATCTGAACGTATATGAAAATACCAATGGGTTTAATAAAGATCGGCTTCTGGGTAATGCTTCTGTGAATTTCGAGTTTACAAAAGAACTAAATTTGCGATTACGAACCGGGATAGATTACTATAATTTCCTTCGTCAATCCAAACGCGCTTTCAGTTCCCAGCGATTTAAAAACGGCGCTTATCGCGAAGATGAAGTCAATTTCAAAGAATTGAATACCGATCTGATGCTGACTTACAACAAGCAATTCAGTAGCGATTTTGGGGTAACCCTGTCTGCTGGCGGCAACTGGATGGAACAACGGATTTCCTATAAGGGCACGCAGGCAGGGGAACTGTCGGTACCGGGAATCTATAATTTTGAAAATTCCAGAATTCCCCTCGTAATTCAGCAGCAAAACGAAAACAAAAGAATCCGGAGCGTGTATGGGATCGGTCGTTTTTCTTACCGCTCTAATATATTTCTGGACCTGACCGTCAGGAATGACTGGTCCAGTACACTGCCTGCGGAAAACAATTCGTTTGCCTATTACTCAGCATCTTTAAGTACTTTAATATCCGATTATTTTGTGCTTCCGCCCTATATTTCCTATGCCCGTGCCCGAATCAGCATGGCCAGTGTGGGAAACGATACGGACCCTTTTCAATTGAGGAATACTTTTGTTTTTAACGAAAACTACGGAGCTTTTCCCCTGGTAACCAACGCCAGCACGCTCCTGAACCCAGACCTGAAACCAGAAAGACTGAACGCTTTTGAAATTGGGAGCGAAGTATGGTTCCTGAACGACCGCTTTGGAATGGATTTATCTGTTTACCAGAATACCAGTAAAAACCAGATCGTAAATTTGCCAGCCTCTGCGGCAAGCGGATACCAGGAAAGAGTAATTAACGGAGGTACCATCCGCGGCAGGGGCATCGAGGTTGCCCTGAACACAGCCCCCATTAAGGTGCGGGGCATGGCGTTGTTACCTTTTGTTAATTTCTCCCACAATGTCAGCCGGGTAAAGGAACTTCCGGTGGGAATTGACCAGTACGTAACCGGTTATGCCAGCGTATATGCCAGCACCCAGAATACGGTGTTTTTTATTGCCAGCGAGGGTGGAAAAATTGGTGATATGTATGGCACTGGGTTCGTAAAGGTAGATGGTAAGGTGTTGTACGATGCCAATGGTTTACCGGTTCGGGACCCAAACCTTCGGTTGCTGGGCAATTACAATCCTGATTTTATGGTTGGTTTTGGCAATGGTTTGACGTATAGAAACCTGGGATTTGATTTTTTGTTCGACTGGCGGCAGGGTGGTACCATTGTTTCCCGATCGCTGGCCATTGGGAGTACCTCAGGCGTTTTAGAAAGCACGTTACCCGGCCGGGAGGAAGGCATTATTGGAGAAGGCGTAGTAAATACCGGTACCGCAGAAAATCCTGTATACGAAAAGAATACTACCTTGATTTCCGCCAACGAATATTACAATCAGTATTTCAACCGGGCCAACGAAGAAAGCGTGACTTATAGTGCCTCTTATCTGAAACTGCGGCAGTTGAACTTGTCCTATACGTTGCCTGAAAGCTGGTTAATCAAGATTGGGTTTGCCGAAGCGAAGCTTGCCTTTATTGCCAATAACTTATTTGTGCTCACCGAAAACCCTAATTTTGATCCGGAACTTAGTGCCATGCAGGGAAGAAATTTTGCTTATGGGGTGGAGGACATGTCGCTTCCTTCCAGCAGGAGTTATGGCCTGAGTCTGAAATTAAATCTTTAAAAGTATTACATGATGAATCTCATACAAAGAATTTCACCCATACTGTTGGGAATGCTCCTTGTTTTTGGTTGCACCGATAAATTCGAGGATTTGAATACCAATCCGAATGCTCCTGAAAATGTATCCCCACAGTTTTTGTTGTCGAACGTATTGTGGGAGGCAGCCAATAACAATACCCGGCAGGGCTGGCTGGCCGGAAACTTTCTGGCCCAGCATACTGCCAACCTGGAATTTTTACCAGTCGATCGATACGACCTCGGTACCAATACGGAATACTGGAACCTGTTGTACCGGCTGTTGAACGATACCAAAACCATGGAGGAAACGGCCGCAGGCAATGATGCCTTTCAGGGAGTAGGAAAAATTATGCGCGCCTGGCTGGCTTCGCAGTTGACCGACCTCTGGACCGATGCGCCATATTCCAATGCCTTAGCAGGTAGAACAGATGGGAATTTTACGCCTTCCTACGATACCCAGGAAACGATTTATACCGGTGAAGGGGGAATTTTAGAATTACTGGAAAACGCGGTATCGCGGTTGGAAGCAACCACCGATGTGCTGACTGGCGATATCATGTATGGCGGCGATCTGGAAAAATGGGTGAAATTTGCTAATTCCCTGCGTGTTCGATACCTGCTGCGAATCAGCAACCGGGTAGATGTTTCGGCGAACCTACAGGCTTTGGTCAATGGAGGAAAACTCCTCACTGGTTTACAGGACCAGCCCGTAGTACCTTATTTAAATTCCGCTCCCAACCAATGGTTTATTTTTACAGAAAGAGAAGGTCGGTATACCGATGTGCGCATGAGTACCACCATTGATGCTACCCTTGACGGGCTGAACGATCCCAGGGTGACGGTCTTTTTCAAACCGGCCCTTCCCGAAGCAGAAACGCTGGCCGGGCAGTATGTCGGGATTCCGAACGGCCTGAGCCGGGAAAGTCAGAATGCGTATAACCTGTCTCAGGTTTCATTACTGGGTGCGCGGTTTCGTGATGTTCCCAACGGATTGGATGCCATGTTTATGCAGTACAGCGAACTACAATTTTCCATGGCCGAAGCTGCTGAAAAGGGCTGGATTGAAGGCGATGCCAACGCCTTTTACCAGGCAGGTATCAGTGCTTCATTCGCCTATTATGGATTAACTCCTGCTGAAACATACCTGAACAGCGCGGAAGTAAGGCTGACAGGCACGGGAAACCTGGAAAAAATTTTAACACAGAAATGGATTTCACTGTTCATGAATGGGCATGAGGCCTGGTTGAATATCCGTAGAACAGGAATTCCTGTATTACCGATACCCGCCAATAACATCAATGGTGATAATTTTCCACATCGTTACTTATATCCGGAAAGCGAACAGGCTGTGAACGACCTGCATTATGAATCGGCGGTTTCTCGAATTGGGGGCGACACCTATAATAGTAAAGGTTGGTGGGACAAATAACAGTGTTTTTGGTGAGGGCCACATTTTCATTTTACACTAACTGCTGATTCGATGGGTCAAGTCATGATCTGGCAATGGGGCATCCTTATCTTATCCAGTATCATTTTTTTTCTGATTTCCCCACTGGCAAAAAACACCGGCGATTTCTTTAGGGCAACCGGTGACAAGGGCAAAACGCCCGGCCTGGTATTGCTGACCAGCAGCCTGGTGATTTCCTGGATTTTTGCCAAATCAATCGCCAATGCCGCTAATCTGGGACAGGAATTTGGGTTTGTAGGGGGCATGGCCTATGCCATGTACTACCTATCATTTCTGGTAGCTGGTCTGGTGATTTATCAGCTTCGAACCAAAGGCGGCTTTACCAGTATTCATGAGTTTCTGAGAACAAAGTTTGGCAAAAGCGCGGTGTTGGTGTTTTCTCTTTTAATTGGTTTAAGGTTGTTCAATGAGGTTTGGTCCAATACTATGGTAATTGGTACCTATTTCGGCGCGAAAGACAGTATGCCTTATTTTGTAGCCGTTCTGGTTTTTACAGTTCTTACCCTGGCTTATGTAATGAAAGGAGGACTGAAAAGTTCATTGCTTACCGACATGATCCAGATGGCTTTGTTTGGCATCCTGTTGTTTATCATCTTGTGCGTACTGATTCCGAAAGAGGAAGGCAATGTAAATAAGTTTATCAGTTCCGGTGACTGGAAATTATCTACCGGACTGAACCTGCTTTTTACCGCCTTTATTCAGGTTTTTAGTTATCCGTTTCACGATCCGGTGCTTACAGACCGTGGATTTATTACCGATCCGAAAACAACACTGAAAAGCTATATGCTGGCTACCATTATTGGGTTTTTGTGTATTCTGCTGTTTTCTTTTGTAGGTATTTACGCCGGTTTTCATCAGATAGAAGGGGAAGCTGCCGTTGCGGTAAGCAGGACTTTGGGCGTAGGCCTGATGTTGGTAATGAATTTTATCATGATTACCTCGGCAGCCTCTACCCTGGATTCTACTTTTACCTCATTTTCTAAACTGGTGGTAGTAGATTTGGGAAATCTGAAGAAAGTGACGGTGAGCCGCGGCAGAATGGTGATGGTACTAGGGTGTGTGGCAGGTACTTTGCCTGTGTTTTTCAGCCCGGAAATCCTGTCAGCTACTACCATCAGCGGCACTATGGTTATGGGGCTGGCGCCTGTATTCATATGCTGGAATCAAAAAGTACCGAAAGCGGCCTTTCATGGTTCAGTGGGGATAGGGGTGGTTGCGGGGTTATTGCTGGCATTGGGTTGGATTCCAGAAAATCTGATTTTTTTTGAAGGTAAATATGGCGATCTTTTCTCAGTAAATATCATAGGATTGGCAGGCTGTTTTTTTGTATTTTTTATGGCGAAATGGTGGATGAAAAATGACAAATAATGTTTACATAAAAGATATCGGTACCTTAAGTGGGAAATTGTTACTCTTTGGGGGAGTTTACAGCAATTTACAGGCGTTGGAAAAATTGATGGTAATTGCGGAAAACCAAAACATGGTTCCTGACAACATCATCTGTACTGGCGACATAGTAGGATATTGCGCGCAGCCTGAGGAATGTGTGCAACTGGTAAAAGGATGGGGAATACACACGATTGCAGGCAATGTGGAAATTGAGTTAAGAGAAAACAACAATTCGTGCGGATGTAATTTTGCGGAAGGTTCCCGGTGTGATAATTTTTCAAGAAACTGGTATCCTTATGCGCAGTCACGATTATCAGACAACTCATTGCGGTGGATGGGTGATTTGCCGCAGCATATCCGGTTTACTTACAGTAACTATAAAGGGTATGTATTGCATGGTTCCGCTGATCATGCCGCGGAATATATATTCAAATCGACACCCTGGTCCATAAAAAAAGAAAACTTCCTCAAAACCGATTCCAACCTTATTCTGGCCGGGCATTGCGGATTGCCGTTTCATGACCAGCATGAAAATATGCTCTGGCTTAATCCGGGCGTGATCGGGATGCCTGCCAACGACGGTACACCAAGGGTCTGGTACATGATGCTGGAGGTAGCAGGCCACTCCCTGGTTTACAGGCATTGCGGCTTTGAATACGATTACACCGTGACGGTACAGCTTATGAAGGAAAACAAGCTGCCGGAAGAATACGCGAAGACGCTGGCTATCGGATACTGGGATAATCGCGAAATTTTACCACCGGAAGAAACCAGCAGGCAGGGCATCAAAATCGTACCATAAATCTGAAAATTATAATGGTGAGAAAATTTGAGACTCAGTTTTTATTCACTGAGACAAAATACAAATCCTCTCACCAATATTGAATTATCAGATTTTATTCCTGAATTTTCTGCTCAGGATATACCACAATAAAACTGGTTTGCTGAAAATGTTTGGATAAGTATTTAGGAATATTATCCAGATAATCGTGATAAGAAACCGTATTTTGTCGGGCATTGATTAGTACCAGTAGGTCGTTGGGGTTAACTTCACGGGCCAGGATCAGAAAATCGTCCCAATCGTCAAATTCTTTCCAAACCAATTCCACATAGGGTTTAGCTTTTTCGGCTTCCTGCTGTACCCTGGACATTGTTTTTTTATTGCCGTATATGATAATTTTACCGGTGGTTTGGTTACATAGATTTTTGATGCTGTTAATCCAACTGCCAAATCCTGATTCAGCGTTGGCATTGGGAGGCACCACCAACACAATATTTTTGATGGTACTCAGCGGAATAAGAAGTTTGGTTACCAAAATCATTTGGTCTGTTCCTTCCAGCACATTGTCTAAAATGCCGCCAAATAATCGTTTGCGCGTAGTAAGTTTACCATTCCATCCCATAACTACCGTAGTAATCATTAGTTCCTTAATAGTTCGAATAATCCCACTGGTGGCATTAATATCTACCCTGGAGATGGGCTGAATCACCTGGTTAGAAGCCGAGGCATGTTTGATCACCCGTTCAAACCTTTTCTGATGGATCAGTACATTGTCTTGCGCCTCATGGTCGTCCAGAATAATAGAGAGTGGATAAACCGGCGTGGCCGCGTTCTTATCTCTGATCATAAATGATAGATCTATGAGTTGCTCCATATTTTCAGGATTGGCAATAGGTACTAAAATTTTTTCCGTAAAATCAGTAGGTTCAGGTACTTTAAACGTTTCTTCCAGGGCCAGTTCGCGACCGGCCCGGTCGGTGGTAAATGAACTCACCAGGCAGGTAATCAGAATGAGAATAATGGTGCCGTTCAGCACATCAATGTTCAATAATTTCAGGTTATAGGCAATTAAAATAATGGCGATGGTGGCAGCGGCATGGGCACTGCTCAGCCCAAAAATTACATTGCGCTGGGTTCCGGAAAAGCGAAATATTTTTTGGGTAAAAAACGCGGCAATCCATTTACTGGAAATAGCGACAATGGTGAGGGTGGCTGCTACAATTAAGGCATCCGGACCTTCAAAAATAACGGAAGGATTCACCAGCATTCCTACCTTTATCAGAAAAAATGGAATGAACAGGGCATTGCCTACAAACTCAATCCGGTTCATCAGGGCAGAGGTATGGGGAATCTGCCGGTTCAGGGCTAATCCGGCCAGAAAGGCACCAATAATTGGTTCCAAACCAGCCAGTTCAGCCAGAAAAGCCGCCGCGAAAACCATAGTAATGGTAAAAATATACTGGATTACTCCTTCTTTTTCAGCATTCCGGAAAAACCAGCGGGCAATCAGTGGAAATCCCCACAATACCACCGTTACAAACAGCGACATCAGCACCGATAACCTGATCCAGAATAGCATATTCAATTCTCCTTTTGCCGATCCGGTAATCACAGCCAGTATCAGCAGCGCCAGGGTATCGGTAATAATCGTGCCGCCTACGGTAATGGTAACCGCCTCATTTCGATTGATTCCCAACCGGCTGGCAATGGGGTAGGCAATCAGGGTGTGTGTGGCAAACATACTGGCCAGCAAAATGGACGACCGAAGCTGGTATTCTAAAATAAAATAG
>JBGTIS010000148.1:0-4711 GCA_041745535.1 Cyclobacteriaceae bacterium
TACATGAAATCGAAAAAAAATGGACGGGAGGCCGGTAAGTTACCCGTTTCTTACTTTTGAATGAGGTTTCCGGCGGTAAATCCATTCAAAATGCTTTTTGTGTAAGGATTCCGACGGAATATTAATTTTTTTTGCCTTACCCATCCGGTTCCCAACGGGAAATTCATTTTTTTGTGATTAAGTCTCAGTATACGCGCGGTTTTCTTTTTCTTTTATTCCTTACACCTTGTAGGAAGGGGTAAAATTGGTGGTTATCGAAGTGCCAGTTATTAGGGCGACTAAATCCAATTAATTGGGCAATATATCTGTATAAAAATCATTAAATTTTGGTGTGCCTTTTGTATATTTTTATATGCTGAATCATCCGGAAACTATTAAGAGAGTAACCAAGACCCTTTTTAAAATTTTTTTATGAAAATCAAACTAAATAATCAAACTGTCCATTTTAATGTTGAAGGGGCACGCGCTTTTGGAGCAGATACTGTGCTTTTGCAGAATCATGATGATCTTACGGATGCGACTCATTGGAAAGACCAGGGTTTTGTGGTCGCGCCACTTTTAGAGGAAACACTTTTTCAACAATTCCAAAAGGGCATGGAAAATCAACTCCGCCACTTTTTACATGCCACGCATTTAACCGACGATCCTAATTTTCCCTTAACCCAATATCACCACCTTGTACATAGCAATTATCAGAAGCATCTGGAGGTTGTGAATAAAGCAAAACTCATTGAAAATAGCCACTTTCCCATTGATGTAGCTGTACTGGAAGAGAGGTTATCAGAAATTTGCGAAGTACAGATTCGCAATACCAATCCATACAACAAAGAAAAGGTATTTCACTTTAGAATAATTAGGCCTGATAGCAATGATAATAACCCATTGCACCGTGATGTCTGGTTAGAAGAATATCATGATTGTATCAACATTTATGTGCCCATTTGTGGCAGTAACCCACGCTCATCTCTTACGTTAATTCCCGGTAGCCACTGGTGGAAAGAATCGTTTGTTCAGAAAACTATTCAAGGTGCCAGGGTAAATGGAGTACAGTTTAATGTGCCGGCCATTACCGAAGTAAAAAAGAAATTTCAGGTTATACGGCCAGATCCAAAATTAAATGAAATTCTTGTTTTTTCCCCTTACCTGATTCATGGAGGAGCAGTTAACCTTAATCCTGATACCACAAGAATATCTTTGGAAATGCGGTTTTGGAGAAAAGTAACTTAGGTTTGATATTTAACTTTGAGCAATAAATTCCGAACCGGAGATAAAGGAAAATTAAGCATCGAAACCCAATGCAATAATTGATAAAACCCATTAAAGCCTCCTATTTCTTTTAGTAAGGATAAAAACAACCTGGCTTCTTGCTGGTTTCCTGTAAAAATTGAGGTTCTGATTTCAAACCTTAATCTTTTAATTAGCGCGCTTTTTTCTGCCTGCGATTTATTTAACTCCTTTATTTTTAAACAAACCAGGTAGGTGGAATGCAATTGTACATCTCCCTTTTTATACCAACCCGAAGAAAGAGACTTTGTGGATTTTCTGACTTTGGTTAAACATTCGTCCATAAAATGATAAGCGCAAAACCGTGACGACCTGATCCAGAAATCGAAATCTTCATAAGCCAACGTTTCGTCGTAACCATTTAACCGGTCAAAAACCGTTTTCCTGATCATCATGGTAGGTGAAGAGATGAAATAATCTCCTACCAGATGCGCATAGATGTTTCCCCGCGGGACATTGCCACCAAACTTTGAACACAAACGGTCGCGGTAATGAAAATAAAGATGCTTTCCCGATTCATTCACATATTCAGCTTCCGTAAAAATTACACCATACCGGGCATCCAGCTTCTCAAAACACCGCGCCTGTTTGCCAATCCGCGCTGGCAGCATGATATCGTCGGTAGCGAAGTCAATAATGTATTTACCGGTGGCTTCGGCCAATCCTCGATTGAAAGCCGCGCAGTTTCCCAGATTTTCAGCCAAAAATATGGTTTTGATCGCGTGCCGGGCGCTATTGGTTTTTAAAAAATTCTGGATACGGGCAACACTCTGATCGGTGCTGGCATCGTCCACAATAATTATTTCCAGTGCCGGATAATTTTGGATAAAAACAGAATGCAGCGCTTCCTCCACAAACTTTTCGTGATTATAACAAAGACAAATTACAGATACTATTGGCAACAAAGGCGAAAAAATTAATAACGCGTGGTTTGGGTAAGCCGGTAAACAAATTCAAGTTTGAGAGAGGGTTGCCCTCCCATATTTACTTTGAATCTGCGCAGTGGCTCAGAAATAGACGTACCCAAATCTAATAATTCCATATGGTGCCTAAAGCAATATTCGTACAAACCTTCCAGCAATAACACGATAGGACTAAAATTTGAATATTCTTTTATGGAGGCAGGGAAAAAATTATATAAAATTCCGCTGTTTACCCTTACTGCTATGGTTCCGGCTATGCGCTTGCTGCCATCAAATACAGAAAACAAGCGATACGCTTCCGGTATTACCTGCATGGCTTTTTCCATTTCATGAAACGTTAATGATAAGGTTTGGCCCCTTTCTTTTCTGCAATGCAATACAAAAGCAAATAAGGCTGGCCATTGTGAAATATTCTCTTCCACGATCCTGAATCCCGCGTTTTTACACTTTTCCAGTCTTCTTATTTCCATAGCATGGATTTTATCCGACAGCTTGGTATCATCGACCGGAATGTGATGATTTACCACCGCGCTGCCCAGTGTAAACCCTGTTCGCGACAAACAGTGCTTGACCAATTCGGTATTCTCAGGCTGATAGGCCGAAGCGTAATGTTGAATTCTTATAAAATTAATTTGCTGATCAGAAAGTTGCCGCACCACATAATTGATAAACCTCATGAGCTGGTTCTCACCCAATTCAGGATGAAACTCAAAAGAGCCGAAAGGACTTTTCAACAGGCTGACAGCGGTAATTTCTTTTTGTTTGGTTTGTTCATTCTCGAAATAATCCTTAAAAAAATGCGCCTTCACATATACCTGATCGCCGACTAATCCGTAATATGATAAACGATCGGTAGGTAAAACCCGGGATAGACCGATAAATTTTTCCAGGTTATACAAATAACCTTCAAAAGGCTGGACGTAATCCTGAAGCGGAGTAGTATCGTTAAATGTTAGATGATTGGCCATACGAAAGAATATCTCAGAAAATTACCTGCTATCGTTATCATAACCAAAAGCAATTTTTTTTGCGCTGATTCTACCTAATTTAGCGAAAACTACTTAATATGAATAATTTTTTGTGTATAATCCTATTGTTTATCCCTTGCTTTTGTTATGGTCAAAAAAGTATTTTGAATGATCCGGCAACTTCCAGTTTGGTTGAACAGTGCATACAAAGCATTTACAATACCGAGCTTGAAAAAAGTGATCAGATCGCGGAAAAAATCAGGGAAAGATTGCCAGGCCATCCGGCTTATCCTATGCTGAAAGCGCTCGCTTTGCGTTGGAAATACGCGCCTGTGGATGTAAATGGCGATATTTATCCTGAAATAAAAAAGTATTTGCGCCAAACACAGGAAGCTGCCGCGACCATCCTCGATGAAAATCCGGATAGCCCGGAAGCTAAATTTATCTCACTGATTGCGCATGCGTTGCAAGCTATGTTTTATGAAGAAGAGGGCAGTTATCTGAAAGCTGTTGGTGAAGCCAAAGATGCCTATGGCTATGTAAAAGAAGGGTTCGTCCTGAAAGAAAAGTATCCCGAATTTTATTTTTCAACCGGCTTGTATAACTATTACCGGGAAGCTTATCCTGAAAAGTATCCGGTATACCGGCCGTTTTTACTTTTTTTTAAGAAAGGCGACAAAACATTAGGTTTAGAGCAACTGGATTGGGCGGTAAAAAATTCAGTTTTTATGAAGGCCGAAGCTGGTTTATATTTATCGCATTTATATTCGCGCTATGAACTAAAGCCGGATATGGCCATTATTTATGGAAAAGATTTGATCCGCGATTATCCAAACAACCCGATTTTCAGGTCCGATTACATTGAAGCTTTACTGGAAGTTGGAAATTATGAAGAAGCGGATAGCATGATTAATTTTTTAATAGATAGCAAAAGCCCCTACTTCGAAATGTGTGGGCAGGTATTTAAAGGGATAATTGAAGAAAAACTATATAATAACAGGAAAGCCGCGAAAAAAAGGTATGAAGAAGCCCTCAAAACCGGCAAAGACGCGCATACGGATAGGGCTTTGGATATTAAAAGCATCGCCTATACGGGTTTAGGACGGCTGGCTAAAGAAAGTGGAAATATGAACAGAGCAAAGTTATTGTATAAAGAAGCGCACGAGCTGGCGCAATATGACAACACGAGAGCAGAAGCAGATGAATTTTTAAAAGGAAAATAAGCATATGTTTACAGGTATTATAGAATCTATCGGCAAAGTTGAAAAAATTGAAACATCAGGAACGAATCTGATTTTTACCATTCAAAGCACCATCAGCCCGGCGTTGAAAGTAGACCAAAGTGTATCGCATAACGGCGTATGCCTTACTGTAACGCAGGTGTCTGACGACACGCATCAGGTAGCCGCTATTCAGGAAACCCTGCAAAGAAGTAACCTGGGAAAGCTTCAGCCTGGCGATTTGGTGAATCTGGAAAGATGTATGGCTGCCAATGGCCGCTTTGATGGTCATATTGTGCAGGGACATGTGGACCAG
>JBGTIS010000149.1:0-55255 GCA_041745535.1 Cyclobacteriaceae bacterium
CCTCCATTTACCAGTACGCAGGCAAGGTTGGCACAGGTTAATCAGGGAATTGGGGTAGCGGGTCAGGTAAATAGAAAGCTCTTCAATCCGGACCTGGAAAATATTGTTTTTAAAGCATTAACTGGTGCGGCGATCGCACGAAATGAATACATAGCAGGAAATCCTGCTACCATGTCCCCAACCAAACGAAAGCCTTGGATGAAACGGGCCACAACAAATGACTATTCTTATGGTGAACGGGTAGCCCTCTATCTTTCAATAGGAATGCATCTTGCAAAAGACATTTCAAAACAAAACTTCGGCCCGCCCAATTTTGTTGAATCTTTATATATGAGCAGTGCACGCCAGTTAAAGGAGAATTATTTGCGAAACCAGGCGGTGCTGGATCAATTTATCCAGACAAAGGATAAGGACGTCCTAATTGGCATTTATGAACTTACAAGTCCTAACAATTTTCAAAACCTGAACGCCATTAAAGATTTCACATTGGCGCTACACGAATATGGGGCGCGTTATGTGGAGCAACTTGGGAAAGATACGGGCAATGCGGTACTGGAAGCCCAGGGGCAAAGCCTATCGGCTAATCTGGGCGCTACTATAAATGATTTGAGTCCTGCTCGTGAAGAGGTGATGTGGAATAACATTCAATTAGCCGTTAAAAATGGATATCTGATTGTGGGAATGGGAGATGCCCACCGGCATAACCTGGAACCTCGCCTGAAAAAAGCAGGGATAGCCCAGGAAGAAGTTACACAGTCTCTGGCCCGGCAGGCAGGTGAAGTTAATAAAAATTGGGTGCCATAAGCCGGAAGCAGGGGGTACCCTAATACGCCAAAATGGATGGAAATGAAATATTTAAAAATAGTTATTTTATTCACCTTATGTACTGTCGTATTTTTTATGTGCCAGGATACAAAACAAAACTCACCTGAAGATCAGGCGCGTATGGAAGCAGCCAAACTCTATGAAAACGCGCTCCAATTGGAAGCGCGGAAAGATTATGTGGGTGCTCGAACATGCTACGAAAAATCTTTGGATTTATACGAAGATGAAACGGTTCAAGCTGCCTATTTACGGCTGTTGGCCACCATTGGCCCGATGTAATTACCCTATTGAACAACCAGATTAAGCAGATTCTATCAATCAAAAAAACAGTATGTCTTTTACCGCATTGGGTTTATCGTCCTATTTAATAAATGCGCTTTCCGATCAAAAATATGCTAAGCCATATCCCATTCAGCAACAGGCAATACCTGCCATTTTGAAGAAAAAGGATGTGCTGGGTATTGCCCAAACAGGCTCAGGAAAAACAGCCAGCTATGTGCTCCCGATTTTAATGAGTTTAGAGGGAAAAACCGCTACTAAAAACAGGCACATCAATGTGTTGGTGCTTGTACCTACCCGGGAGTTAGCGATTCAGGTAGAGGAAGTCTTCCGGATTTTCGGGGCAGCACTTCCTTTTCATTTCAAGTCGCTTGCCGTGCATGGGGGCGTATCCATCAATCCACAAATGAAATCTTTACAAAATGTAAATGCGCTGGTGGCCACACCAGGCAGGCTGTTAGAGTTATCAGCATCAAATGCCGTACATTTTTCGGCCGTTAGTACGCTTGTACTGGACGAAGCTGACAAGATGCTCAATCTAGGATTTAAAGAGGAGATGGATCAGATTATTGCCCTTTTACCCAAAAAACGTCAGAACCTTTTGTTTTCAGCCACGCTGAGTCCTGATGTGCAACATATAAAACAGGTTTTACTGAATAATCCGTTGGTGATACACATCGTTCCTGAAAAAGAGCATATTGACCTTATTCAGCAGGTGGGCTATTTGGTTACCAGTGAGAAAAAAGGTCCATTACTCCGCTATTTAATAAAGCAAAATGAAATGCGGCAGGTACTGGTATTCACTTCTTCAGTTTATCAGGCAGACCTTGTGGCAAATAAACTGGTAAAAAACGGGATAAAAGCATTTAAGGTGATTCAAAAGAAAATGAAAAAGCAAGTTACCATGCTCGATGCTGAAAGTTTAGACCTGAAAGGTTTTTAGTAATAAGGTGTGCCCTATAGCCGTCTTTATTAATAACGGTATTTGCCACAATGCTTATTTTCACGGGTACCTGTCGCAGTACTGTCCAACTGATATATTGGCTTACCAACAAAGGCAATTCCAGATAAGCAGGAATGCGGCAGAATTTGGGCATGATAGCCAAAGCCTGCTAACAGGGCGGCAGTCTGGAGCATAGCAGGCACGAGCAGGACGTACGCGACAGGTTAGCCTGACAGTGAAAACACCAGTAGGGAGTGGGAAAAAAGTTAAGAAGCCAAAATAAGATAAATAATGGCAGTTATCCTCCATATTTGTGGTATATATGACCATTAGGTTATATTGCATATAAAGCGCACCGCGCGCTTTATATGGATGTTGTGTGCAATTAGGTCAGATAAAAAAGTTTATTGGGACTGATCTAAATTCTTGATAAGATTTTGAATTGATTTTTTTAATTATACCTTGGTTATTTAATTTGAAACAAAAAATGATATGACCGACAAGATTAAATGTAAGTACATATTTGATGATAATTATAATCCTGTGTATGTTAATGGAGCCCAAGGAGGAATTAACCCATTAGGTGAAATTGTCGTAAATTTTTACTTGGAAAGAAGCGCTTTGCCTAACTCTCAAACCTTTAGTATTAAAGACGGAAAGATGAGCAAAGAACCTGCGGAAATGGAGCCGCAAGATTTAAAAAATAGTTTTGTGAGGGTAATTCAAAATGGTGTTATAATGAATTATCAAACTGCGAAAGAGATACATCGATGGTTGGGCGAGCACATAAAAAATTTAGAGAGTATAACCGGACAAAATGAAAACAAAAAGTAAAATATCAGACAGTGGCAAAAGTTATATTGCACTTACCGCATTAAGTCTTATGGCTACCAACTCTTCGGATGAAGTGCCTAGGATTTTTTATGAACCATATATTCAGGAGATACATAATCCAATATCTACTCCAACATCAACTAGATTTAATGATTCAAATAGGTTTTCTTTAGATAAACTTAAATCTAACAAAAAAAGACTTTTACATTTAAAAAATCTTAAATCTAATTGGAATGGATATAATGGAAAACCCATAAATAATGATATTATAGAACAAGCAGAGTGTTTGCTTACAAATCTTGATTATCAACCATCTATTTTTCCAACGGGACGAGGGACAATACAAATCGAATATTTCAAAGATGAGGATAATGAATTAGAGATAGAGATTTTTTCAAATGAAATATTCATGTATAAAGTTGAAGATGGTGTGGAACAAGAATTGTCAATTGACGCTGATCAAGTGTCTGAAATAATAAATAAGTTTTATGCTTAATGAAGAAATTTCAGATAGGGAATACTTGTACCGAGGTGTGATTGAATTAAATTGGGATTTTGATAATGATAGGCCATCTTCCGCGACTTTTAAAGACTCCAAGGGTGTTTCTGTTGATAGGGATGGAGAAAGGTTAGAGTCTGATTGTATTAAAAGTTTATTGAACTCAAAAAATTTTTTTGCTGTATGCAAAGTGCTCACTAGTGAAGTTCGAAAGTTAAATGCTTTAGTACTCTATAAACCAGTTTTACCTTCAAATCCATATCATTCAGAAATACACGATTCCGAAGAAAGAGTACAAATGAGAGGTAAGAAACCTAATAAAATAAGAGATAGGTCAATTGTAGTTTTCCAAAAATAAAAGCACTCAACATTAGGTATAGGTCATAGCCGCACAATGACAACGCGCAATCCATGCTACGCCCCATACCCGGGTCGTTGTAGCCAATATATAAACATCTTTTTAACCAATTAATAATTGAATGAAAACTGATAATTTAATAACCATTTTTATCTGTCTGATTTCTTTTTCAACAAATGCGCAAACCACTTCTATATACGAAGAAAAATTTGTTTCTATTGGGGGAATTGAGCAATGGATAACGATTAAAGGAGAGGATAGATCAAAACCTGTAATTTTATTTCTTCATGGTGGACCAGGCAGCACAATGAGTCAATATGAAGATGCCATATATGGCTATTGGGAAAAGGAATTTATTCTCGTACAATGGGACCAAAGAGGTGCCGGCAGAACCTTTGGTCGAACTGCTCCTACTGAATTAAGTGAAGATTACCTGATAGAAAACCCATTGACCGTTGAGCAAATGACCGATGACGGAATAGAACTTTCGGAATATCTTATTAAATATCTTGGAAAACAAAAAATCATTTTAATAGGAACGTCCTGGGGTTCTATACTTGGAACGAAAATGGCTTTAAAAAATCCTAATCTTTTTAATGCTTATGTAGGTCATGCGCAATTTGTAAATTTTTCGAAAAACATCGACTATGCTTATCAAAAAGTATTTGAAATGGCTGAAAATGAAGGGGATGAAGTTTCTATTCAAAAACTTGAATCATTAGGGAAACCTCCATATGATATGGCAAGAAATACAGGACAATTCTTGCGTATTGTTAAGAAATATGAGAGTGAAAACTCAGTTCCCGCTCCTGATAATTGGTGGAAACTAGCGCCTGAATATGATAATGAAAAGGATAATAACGATAGGTATAGTGGTGATGATTATTCTTTCATTAATTTTGCTGGACATGAAAAACATGGAATAAAGTCAATGGTGGCAAACGTTGATTTTAATAAAGATGTTCTAGAGTTTAAAATCCCAATATACTTTGTACAAGGTGAACAGGATATTTTAACTTCAAAAGAACTAAACAAGCCCTATTTTGATAAAATTAAAGCACCAAAGAAAGAATATTTTTTATTACCTGGAGCAGGACATGGACATAATCAGTCTGTTGTTGATACACAATTTAGAATTGTTAAAGAATACATTTCCCCTTCAATACACAAATAAAAAAACTGGCTACAATAATGTAAAAATAATAGCCGGTTCGGTAGTGAAATCAAGGGTTGTAGTCCACTTCAACTTTCTTGTAACTTGATAGAAATGAAGCCCTCAATCGGCTCCTATTCTTATACGAGACGTTGCCGCCTATGCTGATAAACTAAAAAAGGTGCCCATGCTGAAAACATTATATTTTTAGCGCGTGGCTCCGGCCATGTGTTTATTATTCATGAAGCTTCCAGCTTCAGGCATCCAAGCCCAGCCTGATGGTGAAAACACCACCAGGGGAGTGGAGATTTTTAAAGGAAAGCTGAAGGCGACGGTATGCGACCCCATCGGGGTCGAACTGTTCTTTTCCTTTGTTTTCTACAAATATTTGAATCCTTCAAATTCAGTATGCAACCGGTGTATCCGTTTCCTTTATTTGATCATGCGGAAAATAATTCCAGCATAACCGGAATTGATTATTCCGGAAGATTAAAAATACAGGTAAAACAATATTAGAATTATTTTAATCCAGGTATTTTTTGATAAGCGAAGCCTGTAACCATATATAAGTTTTGTCCCGCGTTTGGTGATAAAAAGATACAGATAGCTACAAACCTTACCACCCCTGCCGGCCACCTTTCCGAACCATATCGCAAGCCTTCCGAACGGCATCGCAGACCCGCAACCTCGTTGGGCAGCCGTTCTGAATGGCATGGTACGCGGTACAAAGCCACTGATGCTTTACATGTGGCGAGGGAAGAAGCAGAAGCTGTATTCTCTCAGCATTTGTCCATTGCCCGCATTGCGTTTAAAAATAACCGGGATGCCTGGAATAGTTTGCAACTGGCAGGTTTTCGCAAGCGTAACTTCACCCTCTGGTCAGAGAAAGCCCGGATTTTTTACAACAATGCCCCGGATATGATCGCGCGACTGGAACCGTTTGGTATTACCCTGGCGGAACTGGAAAGAGGCAAAGCCATGGTGGATGCCGTAACGGCTGCCTATGCCCGGCAAAAACAGTTTACAGGCAAAGCCCAGCAGAGTACCCGGGAGCGCGATGAAGCCCTGGCCGATCTGAAAGCATGGATGAGCGACTTTTTGGCCATCGCCCGCGTAGCCCTGAAAAACAACGAAGCACACCAGGAAGCCATCGGAATATTGGTTCGGTAAAAATGGAGTTGGAAGTTGGAAGGGATGAATAACTTCGGTCTTCGGTCTTCCTTTTTCGGTAGAAGGGGGATGGGGAAAAATATCTTATCCAGACTTATGATATTCCTATCAAATCTTTCAAACTATAAATTTCATCAATTGCCAGAAATGAAAGATATTGACTGTCAATAATCTCAAAATCTGCCTTTTGTTCCGGAGTAAGTCGTGCCATGTCTTTAAATTTATCTAAGGGTACCAACACGGTTCTTTCATTGGTAAGATGAAGAAACAAGAGATTGTTTCCCATAAAGTCAATTTTACTAATCCCTATTGTTTCTGTTATTGAGCTCATTTTTCACCTTTATAATAAATTTTAATCATTAGCAATATAACAAATACACGAGTTTAGTTAGATGAAAAAGATGCGACTTCGGAGTTTTAAAATGCTGAGTGTTGAATACTAAATGTTGAATGGGAATAACGCCATTCAACATTTATAATTCAACATTCAATAATTCAACATTTCCTTACCCTTCAACTACAGCGGATTCGCAGATGTAATTGGGAATAATGCCGGTAGACCGAATCATCATGGTGGCCTGGTCAGGGAGGGTGTTTCCCGTTAGTACCAGGGCCGTATCAATACCAAATTTGTTGCCGCCCATAATATCAGTGTCCAGGGTATCGCCTACCATCAGGATTTTATCTTTGTCCACCGGATTTTTATAGAAAATATGCTCGTAAGCGAAAATGAACATCTGCGCGTCGGGCTTGCCGAAACGGATAAATTTTTTATTCACTATGTCTTCTATCATATCGGCAATGGCGCCAATGGCAATGCTGACTTCATCACGGGAAACCGGATAAGCCACATCGGTATTGGCTACAATTACGGGGATATTCCGTTTTCTTAATAAATTAATCACCTTGTTGATGTCGTGGTTCCAGTCAAAACCTTCGTCGTCCAGCAGCACCAGCGCATTGATATCACCGATATCATTCAGATTCAACTTGCCAATCGCCTGGGTTTTAAGTCCGATGGTTTCGATATAATGGGCGGAATTTTCCGTGCCCAGATAGGCCACCCGGCCGTCTTTTACCTTATAGCGCAGGTATTCGCGGGCCAGCATGCCTGAGGAAATAATTTTATCTTCGGTAATTCCTTCAATACCTCTTGAACTGAAATAAGTGGCCAGTTCCCGCGGGCCCCGTGAGGCATCATTGGTAAGCACATAAAAATCAATATCATGCTCTGCCAGAAACCGGAAGGTGTTGTCGATGCCCGGAATGAGGCCATTGTAGGTTTTTAATACGCCGAAAGAATCGAAAAAGATGACTTTGTATTGAGCAGCAATGGTTTTGAAATCATGGAGGTTCATCATGGTATGTGTACTATCCAAATAAAACATGTATACAAAAACAGACCGGCAAAATCAACTGAATTTGACGGTCCGCAGGCATATTTTATTTGGTATTTGGTATATTTTAAGTTTTAAGCTTTCAATTTAAAACATAATTGCCAAATATGTATGATACTACCAAAAAGAATGCGTTAAATGTGTAAAGCGTTCAGAATTTTATCGGCATTAAAATTAGCGTCTGCCGAAGGGAAATACAGTTCAAAGGCCTCTTTCTGTAATTTGGTGGCATAAATGTAGTGAAAGAAATAATTGCCATCTTTGATTACATAATTTAAAATAAAAAAACGATACGCTTCCTTCATAAACCTGATCTCGGGTTCGGTAAGGGGAAAAACTTTGTGGTACGATTTCAGAAATAAGATAAAACGGTCTTCCATCAGCGGATCAACCATATAACTGAAAACCGTGCGGTCGCCTACATCGGAAACCACCCGGCTCATAAAGTAAAAATCCATGATGCGCGAGCACATCCTGAACCAGTCGTAATCCCAGCGGGAATAGAGTTCAAAATTCTCGTCTACCGAGAAATTACCAATGTTCCAGTCAACGAACACAGGCAGGCTGTCAAACTTCTTGTAGCCGATCTTCTCCGTGTTGGTAAAAAATATTTCACACTGCTGTTTGATGGCTTTTTCGTTCAGGCTGTACAGCGGTTTGTCGGTTTCCATTTCCATAATATCCAGCAAATGAAAAATATCGGTTTCCAGTGTTTTAGACGAAGGTGGTAACACTTCCCCTAAGTCGTTACAGGCCAGATGAAAAAGCGCCAGTTGCTCCCCAAGTTTGGAGATCTGATTTTCGTTAAATCTTCTGGGGGGCTTTTTAAATACATCGATCAGATTATAAAACACCACCCAGGCATCCAGAATTTCGTCTACATACCGGTAGGTATATAACTCGTTTTTTTTGGTAAGGGAACGGGCCAGGAAGCTCTCGAAAGGGGAATGGAGGTTGTGCGCAAGGCAGTTAATAATGTTATGGTCTTCTTTAAAGTGTTCGTACTTGCCAAAGTAAGACAATTTGGCAATGATAAAATCGCCATTCGCGAATTTTACCTTGAACACATGGTTGGTGGAAACTTTAGCGCTGATATCCTTAATTGATTTGATCACCTTTTTAGGATTATAATTTTCCCAGGCTTTTTCAATGATGCTAGTGAAATCGATAAACTTCATTTTCAGATATTTTAAAAAAATATTGGTTAATGTGGGTTGTTGTAATTTAAAACAATTCTTCTGATAATTTACAAAGCAAAAAGAGTAGCAATCTTATAGTTTCGGATGAATATATTTTTAAAACAGAAAAATGGGGGAGGGAAGGGGCCGGGTTCAGGGTGTTTACCAATGAGCAAAAAATAAACCTGTACATATAAATGACAGGTCTATTTAGTTAAAACGCTAACCTAATTAATGTCTGCTAATCCCGAAGGGATTGTATGTAATCAAAAAGTATAACTCAGGTTTACCAGTGCTATTCTGCTTTCTCTTTTATACTCGAAACTTTGTCTGAAGTTGGTGCCGAAATTTTCACCGGCAAACCGCTGTGTGTTGAACACATCACGTACGGTAAGGGTAAGGCTGGCTTTGTCTTTGAAAAAAGAACGCTGTACACTCATATCCATAGAATACCGGGCTAAATCGCGTCCCTGCGCTTCAATTTCAGGGGCTTCATACTTACCGGTAAGCTGCAGGTCGATTTCATAGGGCAGATTAAAATCAGTAGTCATTTTCGCGTTCCATGAGATGCCTTTGTTAGAATAGCCGCTATCCAGATTGGAACCATCCACTTCGGTTTGAAACAAAGAATAACTGGCATTGAAACTCCACCAGGGGAATAGCTGGGTAGAATTAATAATTTCCAATCCGTACGTTACGCTGGTGTTCAGGTTGGTAGGCTGCCGATACGAAATCCCATTTTCCACACTCACAATGTAGTCTACCTGCCCATTTACGTGGCGGTAAAACAGGTTGGAAGTAATATCCGCCTTTTTAAATTTCACCATATGCCCCAGTTCAAAGGAATTGATAAATTCAGGCTGCAGATTGGGGTTACCAATTCTCACATTCAACGAATCGGAGATATCAGGAAATGGATTCAGGTGCCGTGATCCGGGGCGGTCGATTCGGCGGCTATAGGTAAATTTAACAGCATTCAGGTCGTCCAGATGATACTGCGATTGCACACTGGGAAACAGATTGAGGTAATTTTGTTCGTTCAATTCGCTGGTATTGTACAACCGGGTATCTACCATCGTTTGTTCCAGCCGGGTACCGCCCGATATTTCAAATTTGTTAAAAGTGTGCGAATAAATTAAGTAAGCGGCATGGATCTGATCTTTGTAAATAAAACGATTACTCACATTTTCCTGGTTGGTCCATGCACCGGATTGCTGATTCAGCACCTCATAGGTGTAATCATTGTCCAGCTTACGGAAAGTAGATTTATAACCGGCCTCAAATTTACCATTACCCAGCGGATGCACATAGTCGGCCTGAAGAATCAGGTTTTCATTGTTTTCATCATTGTTCGATCTTTCCATACCCGTGGGGTCCGACTCGCCGGGTAAGGCAGCTCCTGAATACACATTAATATTCTGATTTTCCAGCTGATCGCGAAACGAATGGGTAATGAGCGCACGAAATTCTTTACCCGAATCATCGTTAAAAAGCCGCTCATAAATCAGGGCATTGTCCAGCGAATAATTGTCTTCTGTTTCGGTATTGAGCCGGGTATATTTTAGCAGCAGGTCTTCGGTTCTGGTATCAAATAATTCGGTGGATACGGCTTCGGAGTCCGTTTCGTCTTCCATGTTAAAGGCGCCCTCGTAGCTCAGTTTATTTTTTCCGAAAAAGAAATCGGTACCAAAGCTAATGGTATGTTCCAGGTCGTTTCGTTCCTGCTCGCCTTCCTGCTCGAGTCTCTGAAAGTTGTCAAAAGTTTCGCGGATGGTCGACGAACTGCCCACCCTGGGCCAGCGGCGAATGCTGTAACCGCCGTATATGTTAAAATTATCAGAGCGGTGGCCCAGGTTTAACGAACCATTCGCCCTAAGGCGCGTACCAACGGTAGTTTCCACCTTTCCGGATGTACCCTGATTGGCTCCCTTTTTCAACTGAATATTAATGACGCCACCGGCACCCTGCGCATCGTATTTGGCATTCGGATTATTGACGATTTTAATATTTTTGATCATGCTGGCGGGTAATTGCTCCAGATCGGAAGCCAGTACCGAGTTACGGCCATCAATCAGAATATTGGTGCCACTGCTACCCCTGAGGCTTACGGTGCCGTCGTCGCTCACATTTACGGATGGAGAATTCCTAAGCACATCGAGCAAACTACCACCTACATTCGATAAGGTTTGGTCGGGGCGAATGTTCAAACCTTCCATGTCAGTGGAAACCGGCCGCCGTATTGCCTGACTTTTCACCACCACTTCGTCCAGTTGTTTGGTAGAAGGCAGCAGCGAAACCTGACCCAGGTTTTTGTTTTTTGTAGTTACTTCAACGCCGCTGATTCTTTTGCTTTCGTATCCTACAAATACGATTTCCACATCATATTTCCCTTGTTTGAGGTCAAATTTGAACTGACCGTTATCTTCGGTGGTAGCGCCCGTAATAGGCGTGGTGCCTCCTGGTGGATAAACCGCTACCTGTGCGAACGACACCGGATTCTGATTACTTTCGTCAATCACTTTTCCCGCAAGCTGGTAAGTAGACTGGCCCATAGCCGGATAAAGCTGGGCTATAAAAAAAATGATAGAAATGATACTAATATAAAAATAGGGATGCATGGTAGTTTTTTTTCTTGTTGAATAAGATTAATGAATAATGACCGAATTTTCCAAAACAGAGATTTAACCAGTTGTTAAAATACGTCCTGATCTGGCAGAATTTATCAACTAACTGAGAATCAATTTTATGGATACTGATCGTGCGGTCGCCTTACTATTAATTTAACCCTATTGATCGAGGTTATGTTTAGGTGTTGGTAGAATGACAGCCCTGTTTATAGATTATTCGTCCGATTTGTAGATTATTGGGGTGCGGCATTACATTTCCGCCCTATAAACAGCGGTTTTTGGGAGTATTTTCTTATATATCCCCAACAGGCGTACTTGCTGAAGCACTTTAGAATAATGGAGGTGGAAAAAACGAGGTTTATAAAACCAGTATTAACTGGTTCATTCAGAAAAAAATGTACTGAAGCACTGAACAGTGAGGAAAAATAGATCAGACTGGCTGATGCGGTTACTCAAACAACAAATACAAAGTAACGGTATTGGTATTAGCGCTTTTTAGTCCTTCCAGGTACCGGCTGTCCGCATCGCCTAAAATATTCGTGATACCCCGTGAATACCTGATTTCAGGTGAAAACTTAAACAACTGGAAATACATATCCAGTCCGAAACCAACCTGCACACTCAAATTGGTTTTACTGATTACCACCCGGTTTCTGGGGTCATCGTCATTCTTTTTGCCGGTGGCATCGATGCCTGGCTCTACGCCGCCCACCAGGTACATCCCCAGGTTATCCCTTCTTACCGATTTGTATTTGAACAATATCGGAACCTCTACAAAGGTACTTTCAACCGTTTGTTTATCTACCATGCTCTGGCCCTGGCTAATGATGTTGTAGTCTATTTGATGCTGATAAAAAACCACTTCCGGGGTTATCCGAAAATCAAGGTACTGGGCTAACCGCACATTGGCAATCAGGCCGAGTGAAAAACCAAAATTATTAACCGGCATAATAGAATGCAGGGAATCCATTTCCAGAAACTGGTCAGAATACTGAATGCGGAACGAGGAAGTATGCAAACCAACCAGGAAACCATAATGCAACCAGCGATCGTCGTAATCGGGCAAATTGTCAGAAGTATTTCGCTGGGAAAAAGCTTTTGGAGCCAATAATACCAGCAGCAATAACGAAACTAGTATTATTTTTTTCCGGTGTAAATGGAGCATATGCCGAATGTAAGAGTTTTACTGGTTGTTTGATGATATCCTACTTTATTAAGAATGTTCAGAAATTTATCCCCATCTGGAAAAGCCTGAACCGATTCTGGCAGATAAGAATAGGCTGCCTGGTCTTTTGAAATAATCTTGCCGATAACAGGAAGAATTGATTTAAAATAGAAATTATACAATTGCTTCAAAGGAAACATCTTGGGTTTGGAAAACTCTACAATTACGGCTTTACCACCTGGTTTCATTACGCGCAACATATCTTCCAGCCCTTTTTCAAGATTTTCAAAGTTCCTTACTCCAAAAGCAACGATTACGGCATCGAATTTATTATTGGAAAAAGGTAATTTTTCCGAATCACCTGTTTGTAACTGAATAAGATGATCCAGGTTTTTCTTCCGTATTTTCTTTCTGCCCACCTCCAGCATGCCTTCTGAGATATCAACACCGATTACTTTTTCAGGCTTTAAGGCCAGGGCTTCGATGGCAAAATCGCCGGTACCAGTAGCAATATCCAGAATAGTTTTGGGGTGATTGGCTTTTAGCAGTTGAATGGCTTTCTTGCGCCAGTAAATATCGACACCCAGGCTCAGAAAATGGTTGAGGAAATCGTAGCTTTTGCTGATGTTATCGAACATCGTGGCAACCTGCGCTTTTTTTCCGGAAGTTTGGTTTTTATAAGGAACTACAGTCATGGGTGGCAAAGATAAACGGATTTCAACAAAACTTACAAGTAATTAAACTTCCTGCCTCACATTAAACAGAGAGAATTACTGATTGTTATTCGCTATTACATGTGTAAATCCTTTTTACCAGCGAAGGAAGAGTTTTTTATTACCCGGGGACGATAAATATTATCGGAAAGGTTAAAAAATGAAAATTTACGGAACAAAATCCGAAATTATTTAAAATGCTATTGACTGACTGCCTGTTTGGTCTCCAGAATTCTGAGTTCTACCCTGCGATTTAATTCTCTGCCCTCTTTTTCGTCGTCATTAGAAGCCAAAGGTTTTTCTTCGCCATATCCTTTGGCCGACACTTTAGCGGGGTCGATACCTTCTTTAATAAGGAAATCTACCACCGCCTGTGCCCGTTTTCGCGACAAGCTTTTATTATATGTGCTGGGTCCTACATTGTCCGTATGTCCGGCAATTTCCACAATTGTTTCGCCGTTACTGGCCAGAAATGCTTTCAGGATATTCAATTCCTGATAAGAGTTTTCGGTAAGGGTAGCAGAGTTAAAATTAAAGTAAACAAATTCAAGCACTTTGCTGTAATTGGCAATAATTTTATTTAGTTCTACCTTCCTATGAAATTCAGCTTTTACGGTGGTAGCCGCAGGAATACCTATTTTAAGATTTTTATATACATAACCGGTTTTTTCTATAGAAAGGGTATAATCCAGGTCTTCTTTATTAATAAAATTGAACGCGAAAATGCCCGGTTCAACTACTTTAGGCTCAATTTTTTCGTTATTGGCTAAACTTTTTAAAGTTACTTTGGCGTCGATTAAGTTACCGGTTCCGCCCTCTTCTACTTTTAGCAGTAATTCAACAGGCTGCAGATTCGCTGTAGGTTCTACCTTATTGATGGCCTTATTCGGATTATTATTCTCAATTGGTTTGGTTTCTTTCTTCCCTTCGATCTTCTCTGCGTTTTCTGCCAGATCCGGAATCTGAATCATATAAATATCTAAATAACCGGACCCGTTTTCCCTCACCGAAGCATAGTAACCCCTTTTGCCATCTTTGGTGCTTACAAAATAAATATCATCATCTGAAGTGTTAATGGGGTACCCCAGGTTTTGTGGTTCGGTCCAGGTACCATCGGTGGCATTGAATTCCGATTTGAAAATATCATAACCGCCCATACCTTTCCTGCCCCGGCTACTGAAAAATAGGGTTTTACCATCATAATCGATGAATGGACCGTCTTCATCGTAAGGGGTATTAATGGCATCGCCCAGGTTGCTTACCCGTGACCAGCTACCCTTACGGTCTTTTTCACATTTGTAAATATCGATACCACCATAACCACCAGGTCGGTCGCTGGAGAAAAAAAGCGTTTGTCCGTCCGGTGAAATGGAAACAGAGTTTTCAGAGTAGCTTGAGTTGATTACATCACTTAAAGGTTCAGGAGTTGACCAGGTATTGTCCGATTTCAGGTTAGATACATAGATATCGCCCCGATTTTCATCGCGATAAATATACAATTGCTTGCCATCGGCGGAAAGTGCCAGGCTCGACTCAAAATACAGCGTATTAACTGATTCTCCAATGTTTTCTGCTTTCACCCATTCTCCATTTACTTTCCTGGCCACGAAAATATCTTCATAAGGGAAGTTATCAGAGAATACGTTTTCGTTCTGGTTACCTTCCATTCGCCTGGAAGTAAAAATCATCATGGTTTCGTCAGGATTGAGGATGGGCGCGTAATCAGGTTTATCAGAATTAATTTGCTTGCCAATATTAACGATAGAATATTGGGTGGGCGCGTTAACAAATTCGGCGCCATTTTCACACTCGTAAATGCGTCGTTTTACCTGGCTGGCGGGTATCCGGTCGCTGCCCCGGTAACCGGTTTCAGTTTCCAGCTTTTTCAGATAATTCTGATAATACTGAATGGCATTGTCAAATTCCAGATTATACTGATAAGCGCGGGCTATAGAGTAAAGAAGGTCAAATCTGTACTCCGGGTCCAGTTCATACACACGCAGAAAATAAGAAACGGCAGTGCCTTTATCAACGGTTTCTGTAATGGTTTTTCCAGCCATGTAATTGGCCTTGATATTATCAGTGTCAGTATTTGCTGCCAGCACATACTGTTCTTTAGCTACATCGGGTGCTTTTTGCTGGAAATAAATTTCATCACCAATTTCTACCAAATCTCTGGCCAATTCCTTTGCCCCTTCGTCCTGGGCTGAAACCTGGTATACAGGACCTAAAAGTGGTAAAATAATGAAAAAAAGTGCAATTTTAAAAAATTTGCTACCTGAATGTTCGAATATCATCCTTCTATATAATGTGATTACGGATATACCTGCCACGTATTAAATAATTAAAAAATTAGGTATAACAGAGAACTAATGGCTTGTTTTTATAAAAATGTTTTTAGTTTTTCCATTATTCAAACTTTATGAATATCCAGGTCAATATCTGTTTTTATCCTTTTAAAATATTACACTGCACATATTTACAGGTAGTTGCTAATAAATATCAGAGAGAAAAAATTTGGTAAAAAACTTTTCAGCAGACAAGTATTTGATTTTGAGTTAAGATTTCTTCTTTAGAAGCCCAAAAAAATATGTTTTTAAAAAGATAATTAACCATAAGGACAGACAGCAATCTAAAGATTCAGTTGTTACAAATTATGGGATTAGTTTACAGTATAAGAAACCCCACATCCAGGCTGATCATAAAAGCCTGCAGGCCATCACTTCTGCTGTAATTTCCATACCGTATGTCTATACTGCGGAAAAGGGTTGTTTTTTTAGACCAGGGTAAGCGAAAACGGCCTAATCCGTATAAGGGGGCATAATGCAATCCTAAACCCAGGTACTGGCTGCTGAGGGCTGAAAGGTCATAATCGGAAGTGTAGAATTTCTCATTCAGCTTATGCAGTTTGTACGGTTGAAAATACCGGGCTGCTGTTTGGGTATGAAACCGGTAAAAAGGATAGATGGTAAAAAATGTTCCCAACTTAACGGGCAGTTCCATATGGCCGGTGTGGGCCTGAATGCCAAAATCGTCCAGGTAAAACCGGTAAAATAACTGGGCAACCAAAAAATCAGCTACGAAGTAATTCAGCCGTAATCCTAATGGAAGTTTAAATCTGGAATTCGGTAAGGTTTCGTTTTTTACCGCTTCATCATCCTGAAAGTAAACCCGATGAAAAGTAGTAGCCAACAAGCCTCTCTGCCACACAAATTCACCTGTGAATGATGCCTGCGACCTTTTGTTGATTACCTGGGCATAGGTAGTTGAAAAATTATAAGTTTGTCGTTTGTCCTGGGTAGGTACCGCATCGGGTGTTCGCCGAAGTTCTACCTGCAAATAAGGAATGATCAGATCAAACAAAGCAGTGACGCTAAAATTGAGTGCCCGATTGCCATTTTCAGACCGGAAGCCCCATTGTCCGCCCAGGTTGGTAGACATATAATCAGATTCCACCGAACCGCCTGCCGAAAAACCCCAGGTTTTGGTATTGGCCGGGTTATTTTTTGAATAGTCCAGATTAAAATACCCATGAAAATCGCTGCTCGAGGCGGAGGAAACTCTAAAATCTATTCGGTCGGTAGAAGCGGAGGAATAGTGACTGAACCCGGTATTAATGGCAGATACTGGATAGCCTGCCTACCCAAAGGCTAAGTAGCTATTCAGCAACAGCACAATTACGAGCTTAAAAAAAAGGGGTTTATGGCTCTGCGCCGACTGTTGGAGCGCTTCATCAAAATTGCGCGCCCAATGGGCCGAAAGGGGAAGAAAAACGTGGCTCCAACCAGTTTGCGGCATACACAAAAAAATAAAAATCAGAATAGTAGATTTTCTCATGAAACAATGGTTTCAGGCAGGTGAAAACAAATTGAAACGAACACCAAATTGTATGCCCAGGCTATAAATTTTATGTATTTCTTTTTCTGTGCGGGCAGCTTTGGGCTTAATGGTAAGCCTGTTAAAGTTTGGTTTGATCAGAAAAATGAATTTTTGAAAGTGAAGTTCATTTTATATTGCTGATCGGTATTGCCTTCACCATCCATATCATCTTCTACAAAAAAAATATATCCGATGCCGGCACCCATTTGAAGCTTTTGAAATTTTAATCCTAAATTGCCCTCGAAACTATAATTAGGCGTGCTTTCGGTATAAGCATTACCCAAAGCCGGATCAAAATACTGGCTTCCCTTGTCCTGATCGTAATACCACCAGCCTCCGGCCATGCCGGCTGAAAATTCTCCAAAAATTTTTTGAGCCAAAACCGGTTTTAAAGAAAAAAGGAAAATAAAGGTAAAAAAATATACATTAAACCCAATAAAATTAATGTGTGGGAACATTTTTTGATATTATTACCTTATTTATTGTTTATATTTTTGGTTTCTGTTTCAAGTATTGAGTACTTCAAAAGAATACTATATTTTTGTGGAAGTTAATGAACCCCTCATTTCTTCGAATAAACCATGTAAGCGGTTTGTTATACCGGAATGAAGGAATTTTTTACGCGAATGCCCAAATAAGGAAATTAATATTTTTCCGTTATCACAGTGGAAAATAATAATTATTGTCTGGTCGGTACAAAAATACAAAACTCAAATTTTTTTATGATTTTCAAACTCTTCCGGATCGTTAATGCGCTTTTGATAGTAGTATTAGGCAACCAAGCTACGTTTGCTCAAAATACTGAAGAGTTGCAGCTGGTGTTTCCCCAGCAGGAAAACTGGAATGTGGTTGACGAAGGAGAAAAACTGTCGTTTAAACTGGAAGGTAAAGGAGGCCTCACCAGCGATTACCGGTTTGGCATGATTGCCAACGAACTGGAATACGCGAAATTCGATTCCGCCGGTAATTTTTCATGGATACCTTCTTATAATCTGATTAGTGAAAAAGAGGGAAAAAAATCGTTTCCTATAATTTTTGAACTAAGCAATAAAGGGGGGCAGTCGGTTAACCGACAGGTAGAAATCATTGTGAACCATGTGAATACTTTTCCGAATTTTATTTCCCTGGAGCCCTTTTATGTTGAGCCCGAGAAGGAAAATAAATATGAGCTGAATTTGACCAAATCTGTTTTGCCGCGGCAGGATTCTATAGAGTATATTGTTAATTCAAGCGAATTGCCGGTTGGATTTATTTTTTCGCAGCTGGGGGAGCTATTCTGGAAACCTACCCAAGAACAATGGGAAAAATTAATTGAAAAGCCATTCAAGATTGACTTTCTGGCTATTAATAATACCAATGGCGATAAAACCGAAGGTAAGCTGGAAGTGAAAACAAGAGTTGAATCACAGCCTAAACCTGAAGTGGCGCGTACGGAAGCATTAAAATTACAGCTTCCTCATCAATATGGTTGGAATTTTGTAAACGAAGGTGAGCCTATTCAGTTTAAGTTGAGCGCATCCGGCGGATCCGGAAAAGGATATACTTATAAAATTCAGAAGGGTAGTGTGGGCGGAATCAGCTTCGATTCTTTTGGTAACTTTTACTGGGAACCCGACTATGATGTGGTTGACCGATTAGAAGAAACTAAAAATCTCCAGGTTATTTTTGAAGTACAGGACGATAAAGGTCATGCTGCCGATGAAAAAGTAGACCTGGTAGTTCGCCATACCAATCGCCCGCCAGTGGTAAACGAATTGCCCACATTTTATGTGCAATACAATGTGAAAAACACTTACCAGTTAAGCGGACACGATGCCATCTTCGACGAAGATAATGACCCTTTTGTTTTTAAGCCGGTGCTCTCGGAAATTCCCCAGGGCATGGAACTGAACGAAAAAGGAGAACTTACCTGGAAGCCATCTACCAGCCAGTACTACCAGGTTAGAAAAGAACCGATGGATATTCCTTTTCTCGTGGAAGACCAGCCGTATAAAGGACAAACCCAGGGACACCTGCGGATAGAAGTTACACAGATAGACCTTCCTCCGGAAATATCAGTATTTCCGAATGCTTCTCAGTTTATTATTAAAGAAGATGAAACGATTAACCTTAAATTTTATCTCACCGACCCGAATGGTGATCAGGATATTGTGGCATTCGACTTTGTATCTGAAAACAATAAAGTGCCAAAAAGCGCTTTGGTTAAAAATACACCCAATCAGTATGAGTTTGTGTGGGAACCTGGCTATAATTATTTTATTGAACCAGGCGATACCGGCTCTTTCAACATGATATTTTTTGTGATAGACCAGGCTAACAACCGGAAAGAAAAGAAAATAAAAGTTACTGTTTCGGATGCTGAAAACCTGCTGGAGAAAGACCGGCTGCTGTACAGCCAGTACCGTACGGGGCTGTTGCGCGTCTGGGATTTGCTGGAAGAACTGAGAGAAAAAGAGAAATTTTTGCGCAAAAAGTATGACAAAGCTAAAAAAGGGAAAATGACCCGGGCCATTACCAGTGCTTCTCTGGGTGCCGTTACCGGCCTTTCACCAGTTTTCCTGGAAGGACAAAATCAAAAAGTAACCAGTGGCATTGGGGGAACCGCATCCATGACACTGGGCACGCTGGAAGCCAGCCGGGTAATTGGCGATGCGCCCAGCGATATTATGGAACAACTGAGCTTAATTGTGCAGAAAATAAGTGAATTGCAAATACAAGGTGATATATTTGCCAGCCTGTACGCGCTTTCCAGCTCACGCAGGGCCAACTCTTTTTCGGCAGACCTGAAAAAAGTGATTGAGCTTACTAATGCTAAAGATTTAAGTAAACTGGGCCTGGACGGCAACTGGAAAAACTCTAAAAAATCTACGGATCAGAATATTAAAAAAGCTTTTAAAGATTTTAATCCGAGCGATGAATACAACTTGCAAGAATGAGCCAACAAAAACCCAGCTTACCCAAGGGCACCCGCGATTTTGGTCCCGATCAGATGATCCGTCGTAACTATATTCTGGAAACTATCAAAGCCGTATACCGCAAATTTGGTTTTCAGCCTATCGAAACACCCGGTATGGAAAACCTGTCGGTGCTCACCGGTAAGTACGGCGACGAAGGTGATCAGCTTTTGTTTAAAATTTTGAATTCAGGTGATTTTTTATCCAAGTCAGCTGTTCAGGATTTTGAAGGGGGTACCAAATCGCTTTTGCCTAAAATTGCTGAAAAAGGATTGCGTTACGACCTCACCGTTCCTTTTGCGCGGTTTGTGGTAATGAATCAGCATACTATAACTTTTCCCTTTAAACGGTACCAGATACAGCCTGTTTGGCGGGCCGATCGTCCGCAGAAAGGACGTTATCGCGAATTTTACCAGTGCGATGCCGATGTGGTAGGCACCAATTCATTAATTTGTGAAGCGGAGATTATCTGGATGATTATGGAGGTCTTTCAGCAACTTAGCCTCTCTGGTTATACCATTAAGATGAATAACCGGAAAATATTATCGGGAATCGCGGAAGTATTGGACGTTACAGGCCGTGAAACCGATTTGTTTGTGGCCATTGACAAACTGGACAAAATCGGGCTGGAAAATGTAATGAATGAACTGGCCGAAAAAGGTTTTTCTACTGAATCGCGCGAACAGTTAAAACAAATACTAACCCTAGGAGGCAGTAATGCTGAACAAGTAGCCGCCTTAAAAAACCTGCTATCCAATTCCGAACTGGGCAGCCAGGGTATCTCGGAAGTTGAGGAAATTTTGAATCTGGTGGCCGCTTCAGGAATGAGTAGCGAAAAAATTGAACAGATACTGGAAGTTGATATTACCCTTGCACGCGGGCTTTCCTATTACACAGGCGCCATTTTTGAAGTCAAAGCGCATCAGGTGAAAATCGGCAGCATTACCGGCGGCGGCCGCTACGATAACCTTACGGGCATGTTCGGGTTGCCCGATGTATCTGGCGTGGGTATTTCTTTTGGTGTAGACCGCATTTATGATGTACTGGAAGAATTAAACCTTTTTCCTACCGAACAACTGAATACTACCCAACTACTAATTGTGAATTTTGATACAGCGTTATTGCCCCAGGCTTTAAAAATTTTATCTCGGTTTCGTGCCGCGGGTTTGGCCTCCGAAATGTATCCGGAACCTGTTAAAATGAAGAAACAATTTAACTATGCCGATAAAAATAATATTCCTTTTGTGGTAATAGTTGGTCCCGAAGAAGTGGAAACGCAAAAATATGGGTTGAAAAATATGCGAACCGGCGATCAGGTTCGTTTATCTGTAGAAGAAATTATTCAGCAACTTCAGTAAACTCATTATTTCAAATTACTTGCACCAGGCTTGAATTGTATAAAATATACTATCTTCTTCCTTCTGATCATCGTCACCTGTCAGATACAAACAAGTTTTGGGCAATCTGTAAAAAGTACCAAAAGCCGTTTTGAGGTCAATTACACCAAAGGCTGTAATGGCCTGAACGTAACCGTTACGGAAACAGATAATTTTGAACCCAACGTAACCCGGGTGTATGATTATGAATACCAAGGCGACCCTGGCAGCATCAATCCGGTTGACACCCTGCAATGGGTGTATTCCCAGCCGGGCGATTACACCATTATTCAGATCATTGGTATCGACGGACCCGAGCCGGACTTCAAATTCGATACCCTACAGGTAAAAGTGATGGAAGTGCTGCCACCTGAGTTTGAAATATATACCTGTGAAACCAACGGGGTACTGGTACAGATCACCGATGATTACTATGATCGTTTCGAAGTGGATTTTGGCGATGGCAGTGCTCCTGAAATAGTGCCGGCAGGTGAAATAACCCATTACTATACGGTGCAGAACACGTATCCGGTTTCAATAGAAGGGATATTTGATAATGCGGATACCAATTGCGGGGTTACAACGCAAAATATAGTTACCATCGAAAACCTGGAACAAGCCAGCATCACGCAGGTAGCTGTTTTAGATGAAAGTCAAATTGAAGTGGGATATGGCAGTTTGAAACCCGGCGTGATTTACCAACTGGAAATAGCGGAAAATGGCAGCGATAATTATTCATTTTATTCCTTTGTTTCCCGTTCCGTAAATGGGGTGGTTGTGGATGGGCTGGATACACGAAATGGCTTTTATTGTTTCAGAGTTACTGCCTATAATGCCTGCGACGAGTCAAAAAACCTGCCTTCAGAACTGGTTTGTAGTATCGCGCTGGATGTAACAGCCGAAAATCTCCAGAATAACCTAACCTGGTTGACTGATGTGGATGCAGTGGCAGGGTATGCTATTACCAAAAATGGCAATGTGTTAGCCCCAATTACGAATCCTGCTCAAACTAATTTTACAGACCAGCCGGTTGTCTGTCAGGTAGATTATACCTATCAGGTTAGTGGAGTTACCGCTTTTGGCGCCGTTAGCACTTCCGAACCGATTACCGTTACCGGAATCTCTACAGAAATTTCTCCGCCATTGTCCAATGTTACTATCGCGGTTAAGGGGCAAGCGTTGCTGGTTTCTTTCGCGGATGCCGATTCCGGATTGTTTTTTATTGAGCGGTCTGAAGCAGGTAGCAGTTTTATGACCATTGATACGGTAACAGAAAATTCGTATGTGGATAATACGGTATTTACCAATACAGAGTATTGTTACCGCATCAGCTATGCCGATGCTTGTGGCAACTATTCTGAAAGTAGTAATCCGGTTTGCCTGGAAGTGCCTACCAAAGGTGTGATTTATTTTCCAACGGCTTTTACGCCGAACAGCGACGGATTGAACGATATTTTTTCAGGAAAAAGCGATTTAATAAATAGCGTTACATGGCAGGTTTACAATCGCTGGGGCGAACTGTTATTTTACTCAGAATCGCTGGATCAGGGTTGGGACGGGTATTTTGGCGGCAAACTGGTTCCTGAAGGAAGCTACTTGTATAAAGCTGAATTTGTAGATCATCTAGGTGCAAACCGCAGCCAGTCGGGTTCGTTTTTGCTGATTTATAAAACCTTGAAATAAGTTTTTGAGTTGTTTAACTTATAATAAAGATATTTAATTTCGTTTGAAAATTTTAAAACTGTAGGGATATGTTTGATATGTCGAAAATGATGGAGAAAGTTCGGGAGATGCAGGATAAGATGAAAGCAGCTCAGGAACAACTTGCTGATATAACCGTAACCGGAGAAGCAGGTGCCGGCATGGTAAAAGCTACCGCCAATGGAAAAAAGCAGATTATTTCAATCCAGATAGATGATGAACTGCTAAAACCTGACGATAAGGAAATGACACAAGACCTGATTGTGGCAGCCATTAATAAAGCTTTGGAAGAAGCAGAGATAAAAAGCAAAGAAGAAATTAAAAAACATACCGACGGTATGCTGCCAAATATTCCCGGACTCGATTTCGGCAATCTGGCATAAATGGATAAAGTCGCGGTTGTAATTCTTAACTACAATGGGCAAAAACTATTGGAAAAGTTTTTACCCGTTGTAATAGCACACACTCCTTATCCGATTTATGTAGCCGATAACCAGTCAACCGACGATTCAGTTCAGTTTCTTTCAACCCATTATCCCCAGATTTCTTTAATAGTCTTATCTCATAATTTTGGGTTTTCTGAAGGTTACAACCTGGCATTGGCGCAGGTGTATGCGGAATACTTTATTTTGCTGAACTCCGATGTGGAAGTTACACTTGGGTGGGTTTCCCCTTTGTTAAATTTGCTGGAGCAAAATCCGGATATTGCTGCCTGCCAGCCAAAAGTGTTGTCGTATCAGCACAAAGATTATTTTGAATATGCAGGTGCTGCCGGAGGCTTCATCGATGTATTGGGTTACCCATTCTGCCGTGGCCGACTTTTTACCACACTTGAGCAAGACAGGGGGCAGTACAACAAGGCTATTCCCGTTTTTTGGGCAACCGGCGCCTGTTTTGCTATCAGGGCAGACGTATATCGGGAACTGGGCGGGTTCGACAACGATTTTTTCGCTCACCTGGAAGAAATTGATCTATGTTGGAGAATTTATCGGGCCGGATGGAAAGTATATTGTGAACCCGCCAGTGTGGTATATCATGTAGGAGGGGGCACACTGGCTTACCATAATCCCCGGAAAAATTACCTGAATTTTAGAAATAGTCTGGTAATGTTGTATAAAAATTCGCCAACTCGGGAGCTTATTTGGAAAATGCCTTTAAAAATTGTGCTCGATTGGATAGCTTCGCTTAAGTTTTTAGCAGCAGGCGATTTTTCAGGCTTCAAAACCATCTACCAGGCACAGGTGTATTTTGTGAGGCGTTTCCGGTACTGGCAGAAGAAAAAAAGAAAAACCCCTGTTAGATCAGTAAAGATTCTATGGATTTACAGAAAATTAATTGTGTTTGATTACTTTTTTCGAAAAAAAAGAATTTTTTCCCGGCTAAAATTTTAATAATACCAAACTCTGTTTTTTCTTCGCCTAACATGTTGTTTGAAATTCATCAAAAAGGCCAGGCCCAGGTAAATTAAAATGGGGGAACCAAAAGTTAAAAATGAAGCATATATAAAATACAACCGAATACTGGAAGTTGGAATTCCTAATTTGAAGCCCAACTCGGTACAAACGCCAAATGCTTGGTTTTCAATAAAAAATTGTATTTTCTTCATAGACCCTATTTAATTGCGTTAATTCCAAACAAATTAATTTATTGAAATGTTCACTTAAAAGATAAAAATAACTATTTTTCGCCAAATTATTGTTTAGGCAAAATTATTATTATTAAACAATAGGTAATAATTTCGCAGATACAACTAACCAAACTTACTTATTATGATCCAAAATAACAGACTTTTTATTGTCGCGTTCCTACTGTTAACTGTAACTTTTTCGGGCTGCAAGCTATCAAAAATGGTCAAAATGGCTAAAGACCAGCAATTAACAGTGGCACCTTCTCCGTTAGAAGTACATGCGGGTAAAGTAGAATTTGATGTTTCCTCGGTGCTTCCATTAAAAATGCTAAAGCCGAATACTGTTTATAGTGTAAAAACTTTTTACAAATACGGTGAGCAGCAAGAAGACTTTGAGGAAACTATGGAATTTAAACCAGAAGATTTTCCCAATGGTGCTGAGCAACAACCTAAAATGAGCAAAACCTATACATTTGACTATGACCCCAGCATGAATCCTGGCGCATTGTTTATGGAAGGGACTGCTTTCAAAGCCAGCAATAGTTCAGCGTCAAAATCTACAGACGCTTTAGAAATCGCTCAGGGCCTTATTACTACCTCTATGTTGGTTCAGGTACCGCCTTATGTTTCTTTTGCCGAACACGGGTATGACAACTCAGAAGAGTTGATTCCAACCAATATTAATTTTTACTTCTTACAGGGAAGTTCAGCATTGCGCAACTCAGAAAAAAGAAGTGAGCGCGGTGAAGAATTTGACGCTTTCGTGGCTGAGAAAAACGCTACCCGTTCTGTAACCATTACGGGTACACACTCACCGGAAGGTTCTGAAAGAGTTAACGAGAATCTTTCTAAAGACAGAGCGCAGCGCATTGAAGATTTCTATCGCCAGCAAATGGACAAATACGATTACAAAGGAGCTGCCGATTCTATCGAATTTATATTAAAACCAGTAGTTGAAGACTGGAATCAGTTCAGAGATTCTCTTCAGAACTACGACGATATTTCTTCCAGCGAAAAGCAGGAATATGTTTCTATCATCAATGGCTCTGGTTCATTTGAAGACAAAGAAGACCAACTGCACAAACTGCCTACTTACCGGAAAGTTTTCAGAGATATTTATCCCAAATTAAGAACAGCACAAACTGAAATCTTAACCATTATGGAAAAGAAATCAGATCCTGAAATCGCTGTATTGTCCAAGCAGGTAGCTGAAGGTCAGGTTGATGAAGACACCTTGTCTGTAGAGGAACTGATGTATGGTGGTTCTTTGACTCCTTCAATGGAAGAAAAAGAAAAAATTTATTCCGCTGCTGTAAAAAGAGCGGATAGCTGGCAGGCACACAACAACCTGGGTGCTGTATACCTGGAGCAGGCCATGGGCGCGTCAGAATCTGAAATGAATAGCCTTGCGGAAAAAGCGATCACTCAGTTTGAGCTTTCTGCCCGCAAGCAGGACAACGCTGAGGCACACGCGAACCTGGCTGCTATTTACATGCGACAAGGTAACATTGAAAAAGCTAATGAGGAAATTGACATGGCCATGTCAAAAACTCCTTCCAGAACCGAAAATGAAGCCGGCGCGAATGGCATCAAAGGCGCTTTACAAATTATGATGGCTGATTACGAGCAGGCCATCGCTACGCTTTCTAATGCCGATGAATCCGCGGTAAACCTGTTCAACAAAGGATTGGCTCAGCTTTTAAATAAGGATTTTGAAAACGCGATTACCAGTTTCGACGAAGCGATCAATATGGACTCTGAAATGGCAGTAGCACAATACGCGAAAGCCATTGCCAATGCCCGTATGCAAAACGAATCCGAAGCGTTTGCCAGCCTGAAGTCTGCGGTAACCATCAATCCTGATTTGAAAGAAAAAGCATTGAACGATCTGGAATTCAGCAACTACTCTGGTAGCCAGGGCTTCCAGGATGCGCTTAAATAGCATAAATATTTAAATTTGGTTATACCAAATAGCGACTTATAACCATACCCTGACTCTATGGAGTCAGGGTATTTTTTTGCGTAAAATAATGCGGATTATTCTCATTACCCTCAAATAAATTTTGACCTTTTCAAGACCGGATGATACGAATAACTATATAATGCAAAAAACATGATAAACCACCTGTTGTGTTTACTCCTTTTTTTGTTTTTCAAAATAATATACATAATTTATCCCCAGTTTTATTTTTTCTTGAGGTAGCACAGATTTAGGCAAAAGGATTATGGATGGAAAATCAGGACAAGAAGAAGTTTGGGAAAAGAACTACAATAGCTACGCCCATGTATTGTTTAATTATGGGTGTAAACTAATTAACAATGGACAGATTGTAGAAGATTGCATCCAGGATGTTTTTACTGAATTGTGGGAGAAAAGAGAAAGAATAGAAACCATACGGCATATTAAAGCCTACCTTATCAAAAGCTTTCGCCGGGCCCTGATTCACAAAGTATATGCCGACCAGAAAAGAAATATCCGGGAAGGATACGCCCATGAAATAGAATTTAATATTTCATTTTCGTTTGAAGCTTCAATTATTGAAAATGAAATTGTAAACGAACAGAAAAAAAAGCTACAGCAGGCGCTCAACAAACTGTCATACCGGCAACGGGAAGCTATATATCTGAAGTTTTATACCGGTTATAACTACAATGAAGTCGCTGATATCATGAACCTGGAAAAATCCGCGGTATATTCCCTGATCTACAAAGCAATGACCCAGCTTCGCGAAAACCTGAATGCGGGGCAACTGCAAATTGATGCCTACATAACCTTGGTACCTGTTTTACTGGCCCTGTTTATCGGTTGATTGTCTTCCTTACCGCATTCAATCCAGGCACCTATTTAAAGCTTACATCCTAAATGTTAGATATGCGCATTAGCACGTTTATGTTGTGAAATTTAAAAAAAAACATTTTGCGTTTTATCAAATTATTAATACATTCATTTAAATAATAGATAAATTAAAATTTTTAATTTTTTTTAATTTTTTTTAGGTCAAATTTAACCTCGAGCCTCCTCTATTATATTAACGGGCGTTAATATTAACCATTCCAATCATGAAATATACTAATTACGCGGTAATGGATTTTGTGATGGATGAGTATTTTCAGCAATGGGTACTGCATCCTGATCAGGACACCAATTTATTTTGGCAGCAATGGATGGTCCGCCATCCTGAAAAAAGTAAAACCTTACTGGAAGCCAGAAATTTATTACTGTTGAATAAGTTTGATGAGGAACTGGTACCCGGCATAAGGTTAGCCGAAATTAAAGAAAACATTAAAAAATCGGTAAAGTTTCAACCAGCACCTACAGGAACTAAGTACTACAGTTCTGAAAATTTTAACTGGAGAAAAATTGCCGCTACTGCCGGATTGCTTTTTCTGCTAGGGTTGTTTCTTTTTACCATTAATCGGGAAAAAAAGTTGGCACATGTAACCAATTATGGTCAGATTAAAGAATTTGTGCTGCCCGACAGTTCCAGGGTTTTTCTTAATGCCAACTCCTCCCTGGAGTGCCTGCATAGCTGGAAAAAAAATCAGGAAAGAGAGGTTTGGCTGGATGGTGAAGCTTTTTTCAAAGTAACTAAAAAGGAAAACTTCAATCCCAAAGAAACCGCCGCGCCTTTTACCAAATTTGTGGTACACGTTGACGGACTGGATATTGTGGTGCAGGGAACACAATTTAACGTAAACAACCGGAAAGATGCCATAGAGGTGGTGCTAAAAGAAGGAAAAGTGAAAGTTGTATCCACGACAGGCGACGAAGTAGACCTGCAACCTGGTGAAATGATTACCTACAGCAACCAATCAAAAACCCTGATCAGGAAGGTAGTTGATGCCGAAAAACAGACTTCTTGGCGGAATCACCAATTGTTTTTTGATGGACAGAATTTACTTGAACTGGCAGAAGTATTAGAGGTTTACTATGGGGTTCAGGTAACTTTTGTAAAACCCGAACTAAAGAATAAAAGAATTATCGGTATACTGCCTTCCAACAACCTGAACGTAATAATAGAATCATTGAATACCATGTATGGCCTGCAGATAAAGAAAGATAATAATAAAATCCTGTTTCAATAATTAAATTAAAACCAAATTTATGTAATCAAACCGATTCAATTAATTAAAACCAAATCCAAATCATTATGAAAAACAAATTACAAATTATTCTCAGATTTTCAGTGCTGAGTGTAGCCATGGGATGCTGTGCCCATCTGGCTTTGGCGCAGTCGCTGATATCTTACCAGAAACTCCCAGATCATTTTCTGGCGAGTACATCAGCAGATCCAAGCACCGAAAAGCAAAACAAAACTTTGAGAAGTGTGTTGGAAGAACTGCAATCCACTTACCATATCTATTTTACCTACGATGCGGAAATTGTTCAGGATAAAATGGTTTCAAAGGCAAAAAACAAAACTGCTAACGAAAATTCCCTGGAACAAATACTTTCTACCTACTTAACCCCCTTAAAGTTAAACTACAAAAAAATTAAGGATAACTATTATGTGATTTATGAGGAAAAGGAATTAGGAAGTGTATTTAAATTAAACAGTAAGATGCCCGGCGCGACCAATTCGTTGCAATCGAGCGGGTTGTCTGTAACGCGGTTTAATACAGATGTCAAGAAGTTTGAAAAAACCATTTCGGGTAAAGTAACCGACGAAACTGATGACTCTGGGCTTCCCGGAGTAAACATCATCGCGAAAGGTACCACCATCGGTACCGTAACTGATGTGGACGGAAATTATAAACTCAACGTACCTGATAATACTACAATCCTTGTATTTTCTTCAGTAGGTTACCAAACCAAAGAAGTTACTATTGGAGACCAAACTGTAATCAACCTTAGCCTTGGTGTAGATGTGCAGTCACTTTCCGAAGTAGTAGTTGTTGGTTATGGTGAGCAAAAGAAAGTAACCGTTACAGGCTCAGTAGCTGCCGTAAAGGGAGAAGAACTGGTGAAATCGCCTACGGTTAACCTTTCTAACTCATTAGCAGGTCGCATACCTGGATTATTTGCTGTAAACAGAAGTGGTGAACCAGGTTATGATGGATCAGCGATCCGAATCAGGGGTACCAATACCCTGGGAAATAATGATGCGCTGGTTGTAGTAGACGGAATACCCGCCAGAGCAGGTGGACTGGATCGCATCAATCCGGCAGATATTGAAAGTGTGTCGGTATTGAAAGATGCTTCTGCCGCTATTTATGGCGCACGGGCTGCCAATGGCGTTATTCTGATTACAACTAAACGTGGTAAAACCGGCAAACCTCAGCTTTCTTATTCCTTCAATCAGGGATGGGCGCAACCCACAGTAGTACCGGAACTGGCCGATGCTACCCAATTTGCTGAAATGAGAAATGAACTGGAAATTTTCAATTTGCCGGTTGAAGAGTGGAGTGCGGCACAAACCGCTTTCGACCAATCCGGAACCTATAACCGGCCCAATGGATCTATTATTGAAGCGCCTTATGGTCCTACAGATTTCGAGAAATTCAGAGATGGTTCCGACCCCTGGGGGCACCCCAACACCAATTGGTACGATGCGACCTTAAAAAACTGGTCGCCGCAATCGCAGCACAATTTGCAGCTCTCCGGAGGATCTGATGATTTTAAATACCTGGCCTCTTTGGGTTACCAGAATCAGGATGCTTTTTACAAGCAATCCGCTACCGGATATAAGCAATACGATTTTCGTATCAATCTGGATGGAAACATTAACGAGTACATCAAAGTAGGTTTGGGTGTATTGGCACGACAGGAAAGACGCTTTTTTCCTACCGTAAGCGCTGGTCAGATTTTCAGAATGCAGATGCGGGGTATTCCTACCTCACCGGCCTTCTGGCCCAATGGCTTACCAGGACCTGACATTGAAAATGGTACCAACCCAGTGGTGGTAACTACGAATCAGACTGGATACGACCGGGATACCAGAAATTACCTGCAAACCAATGGAACATTAGAAATCAAAATTCCAGGTGTGGAAGGGTTGAAATTCACGGGAACCGCTTCTGTAGATAAATTTATTGGGCAAACCAAGCGCTGGAACACACCCTGGTTTTTATATACCTGGGATGGCTCTACCTATGGCGACAATGGAGAACCTGAACTGGTACGCGGAGTACGCGGACCTGCTGACGCGAACCTCAATCAGGGTAATGAGGACCAGTTGAATATATTATTGGGTGGCGTGTTTACCTATGAGCGTGCCTTTGGCGATCATAACCTGACTGTGTTGGCCGGGTCTAACCGGGAAACCATAGAATGGAGTGGCTTTGGTTCTTTCCGTAGGTATTATATCTCCACAGCCATTGACCAGATATTTGCTGGTGGTGATGCTGAGAAGGACAACAGTGGTAGTGCCTGGGAACGTGCCCGATTGAACTATTTTGGCCGTGTTGCCTACAACTATCAGGAAAAATACCTGCTGGAATTTTTATGGCGATACGATGGCTCTTATATGTTTCCCTCTGATACCCGTTGGGGATTTTTTCCAGGTGTACTGGGAGGTTGGGTAGTATCTGAAGAAAATTTCTGGAAAGATAACATCTCCTTTATGGACTACTTCAAAATTCGCGGTTCATGGGGACAAATGGGTAACGACAATATTACTTTAGGACCCAATGGTCCGCTGTTGGAATACCAATATCTGTCTACGTATGGTTTCAACAGTTACATCATTGGTGGACAAGAAGTAAAAACCTTGTTTGAAACCCGGGTACCTAACAGCAGTGTTACCTGGGAGGTAGCGAACAATGCCAATTTTGGGGTTGAAGGACAGATGCTGGGAGGAAAAATTTTCTTCGAACTTGATTACTTTATTAATAAGCGAACCAATATTTTGTGGCCCAAATTCGGATCAGTGCCGCAAACTACGGGTATGACGTTGCCTCCGGAAAACATTGGTGAAGTGAAGAACCAGGGTTTTGACTTTAATGTAGGTTATAACGGCCAGGCGGGCGACCTTTCGTATAATGTAAGCGTGAATGGTGGATACGCGCAAAATGAGATTCTCTTTTGGGATGAGGCTCCAGGCGCGCCGGATTGGCAGCGAACTACCGGAAGGCCCATGTATACCTATATGCTGTATGAGTATGATGGTGTATTCAGAGACCAGGCTGAAATTGATGCCAATACCATCGATTACTCCGCGCTTACCAATACCCTGCGTCCCGGTGATATGAAATACAAAGATTTGTATGGCCCCGATGGCGTACCCGATGGAAAAATCACCGCTGATGATCAGATAAGAACGGATAATACGGCGATTCCCCTGTTCCAGGGTGGACTTAACATTGGCGCGAGTTATAAAAACTTTGATTTATCCATCCTGTTCCAGGGAGCTGCCGGTGCCAAAATATTTGTGATTACCGACTCGGGTAGTATTGGCAATTATTTGTTGGACACGTATCAACATCGCTGGCAAATTGACAATCCGAGTAGTACAGACCCTCGTATTGCTGATAGAAACAATCAGTGGTATTCTACCAATAATACCTACTGGCTCAGGAATACGGATTATATTCGTATGAAGAATTTTGAGGTTGGCTATACACTTCCGCTTGATCTGATTGAACGAGTAGGGATTACTAACATGCGGGTATATGCCAATGGCCTTAACCTGTTCACTATCGATAAGTTTAACATATTCGATCCCGAATCGGCAACCGCGAGTGGTCAGTACTATCCGCAGTCGCGCATTATTAATCTGGGAGCTACGGTTACATTTTAAGCACTAAACACTACGAGAAAATGAATAAAATTAAATATATATCATTAACCATTATTATGGCGGTAGGCATTACTACCAGCTGTAATGATGATTTTGTAAACACCAAGCCTTTGGACCAGGTGTCTGAGGCTGATGTTTGGGTAGATGCCGGCCTTTCTGAGGCATTTGTAACGGAAATTTATAACGGCTTGGCACAGGGAGGGTTCAACGAAGAAATGTTTGCCTCTACTACCGATGAGGCGGTTTTTACCCATCCAGGCCGGGGCGTCAGCACAGTTACCGAATCACGATCCAGTCCGGAGAACGTAATCAACTGGGGAGACAACCGACTGAGGTGGCCTGCCTTGTACCAAAGAGTTAGAGCTACAAACCTGGCCCTGGAAAATCTGGCGGAGCCCCAGTTTGACGATCCTGAATTAGCTGAACGACTGAATGGAGAAGCCCATTTTATGCGGGCTTTCTTTTATCATCAGTTAGTGCGCTTATGGGGTGGGGTGCCACTTATAGATCGGGCATATGAACTGGGTGAACCGGACTTTTCAGCCCCGCGGAACACCTTTGAAGAGTGTGTCAACTTTATTGTAGCGGATTGTGATGCCGCCGCGCAAATGCTGGATGGTAAAGACTTGGCCGATGGTCGTGCTTCAAAAGCAGCAGCCCTGGCCTTAAAAGCCCGCATTTTATTATACGCTGCCAGCGACCTGCATGATATTCCTACGGCTTCTGCCAATTCGTCTGTAATCGCGGGATTTTCAAAGCCTGAATTATTGGGATATACCAGTGGCGATCGTATGGCACGCTGGCAGGTAGCACAAGCTGCGGCTAAAGCAGTACTAGACGAGCCAGGTTATGGTTATAAAACTGATCTGGCAGCCCCGGTTTCTGCTGAAGAAGGAGAGCAAAACTATGAAGACATGTCGTTGTCAAAAAATGGCGGTGAAGCGGAATTGATTTTTGCCCGGTATTTTATCCAGGCAAAAAATGAGGATGGCCGACGTGTCGCATTAGATAATGGACCTAATGGTTATCATAATTGGGCCGGGAACACGCCTTTACAGAACCTGGTAGATGATTATGAAATGATGGATGGTTCTAAATTCGACTGGAATAATCCCGCTCATGCGGCGGCCCCTTATACCGACCGTGATCCCCGCTTTTATGCTACTATTCTGCACGATGGCTCCGGCTGGAAACCACGGACTGCTGATGTAGCAGCCAAAGATCCGGCTAACCAGATCCAGACCGGGCAGTATGAAATTATTCAGGATGGTGAAAAAGTGAACTATTTTGGTCTCGATACCCGACAGAGTTCTGTAGAAGACTGGAACGGTACCCGTACCGGCTACTATATGCATAAATTTCTGAACAAAGATCCAGGCATAGTGGACCAAAGTATTCGCCAAACCATACCATGGCCGGAATTGCGTTATACCGAAGCCATGCTGAATTATGCGGAAGCCAGTATCGCGCTGGGGCAGGATGATGAAGCTAAAATCTGGTTGAACAGAATCCGCTACCGGGCAGGCATGCCGGCTATTACCGAAACCGGTGTGGCACTGCGCGATCGTTATAGAAATGAGCGAAGGATAGAGCTGGTGTATGAAGAGCACCGGTATCATGACGCCCGCCGCTGGATGATCGCACCTGAAACATTAGGAAAACAGGCCAGAATTATCAATATTATTGGCCGGCTCAAACCAGGCGCGAATGTAACGCTCTATAAGTATGATCCTGTAAATTACGATTATACCTATACGCCTTTAGATTTAGATCCTGGTATTGAAAACCGCCAGTGGCTTGATAAAATGTATTTTTTACCCCTGGAGCGGGATGAAATAAACAGAAACGAGCAACTGGTTCAGAATCCCGGTTATTAATCAGATTTGTACTGAACTATTTAAAATCTATGCTGGTTATTATCTTTGCCAGCATAGATTTTTTATTTTAGTGCTTTCCAAAAAATTATGAATTTGGCTTGGTTTAGAAATTATCTGATCGGTTATAGTTGTATGATAGTGGCGGGGCTTTTGGTGAGTTGTCAAAACCAGTCTTCCGAAACAGAAAAGCCGCTCCCCCTTCCCGAAACGGAACCCGCACAGCCGGGTTTATTTACCCTTTTACCTCCGGAAGAAACCCATATAGACTTTAATAATGAACTCACCGAAGGACTGAACACCAACGTAATGGCCTATGAATATTTTTATAATGGTGGTGGTGTGGCCATTGGAGATGTAAACAACGATGGTTGGGAAGATATGTATTTTACCGGCAATATGATTGCCAATAAATTGTACCTGAATAAAGGTGGCAAAGATTCACTGATGGTTTTCGAGGATGTTACCCAACAGGCTCGGGTAGCGGGAAAGGATGCCCCCTGGGCTACCGGCGTTACCATGGCGGATGTAAATGGCGATGGTTTATTAGATATTTATGTTTGTTATTCAGGGAATATGCCACCTGAGAAAAGAACTAATGAGCTGTATATCAATCAGGGTGCCGACTCATTAGGTATCCCTCATTTTATCGAACAGGCTGCCGAATATGGCCTGGCCAGTTCAGCCACCAGTACACAGGCAGTATTCTTCGATTACGACCGCGATGGCGATCTGGATATGTTTTTGTTAAATCATAGCCCTTTTCCATTGCCTGTACTGGACGATGCCAATACAGCGCAAATATTAAAAGAAGACGATCCATCCAATGGCCCCCGGCTTTACAGGCACGACTCCCAGCCTGACGGCACATCCTTCTTTAACGACGTAACCTCACTGGCCGGAATCAGCAGTTCGGCCTTGTCTTATGGCCTTGGCGTTGGCATTGCGGATGTCAATGGCGATGGCTGGCCTGATATGTATATTTCGAATGATTACTCCATTCCTGATTTTTTATATATTAACAACCAAAACGGAACCTTTACCAATGAGTTAGCAGACCAACTCGGCCATACTTCTCACTTCTCTATGGGCAACGATATTGCTGATATCAACAATGACGCCCTGCCAGATATTTATACGCTGGATATGCTTCCGGAAGACAACCGAAGGCAAAAACTACTGTTTGCGCCTGATAACTATGAACTATTTAATTTTAATGTGCGGATGGGCTTTTATTACCAGTATATGCGGAATATGTTACAAATGAATAATGGAAATGACAGTTTTAGTGAAATAGGACAGGTAGCGGGTATATCCAACACCGATTGGAGTTGGGCTCCCTTATTTGCCGATTATGACAACGATGGGTGGAAAGACCTGTTCATTACCAACGGCTATGTGCGGGATTATACCAATATGGATTTTATAAAATCTATGGGCGATTTTGTAAGGCAAAAAAAAGGAAGAATCGTACGGGAAGATGTTTTAGAGTTAGTGTATCAGATGCCTGCTACTAATATTACCAATTACATTTTTAAGAACAATGGAACTGATGCCGCAACCGGCGTTACCTTTTCTAACATGAAATCGGAATGGGGAATGGATGTTCCCTCAAATAGTAATGGCGCGGCTTATGCCGATCTGGATCACGATGGAGACCTGGACCTGATTATCAATAATATCAACAAGCCGGCTTTTATTTATAAAAATGAGTCCGATAAACAAGCAGAAAACCATTATCTGGAAATAGAATTGAAAGGTACCGATAAAAATACGTTGGGAATTGGCACAAAAGTAACTATTTACAGTAAAGGTAAACAGCAGTACCAGGAGCAGATGCCCACCCGGGGATATCAGTCCAGCGTGTCAACCATCTTACATTTTGGTTTGGGAGCGGTTGAAAAAATTGATACCCTGCAAGTGAACTGGCTGCGTGGAAAACAACAAATTCTAACCAATATTGATCCTGATCAGAAATTGATTATATCAGAAAAAGGAGCAACCTACCATACCTCAGTGCCTGAAAAGGTGAGTCCAATTTATAAATCCGTCAGGTCGCCGGTATCTTTTCAGCACAAAAAAAATTCCATTAATGATTTCAAGCGACAACCTTTAATAGTAAATCCTCTTTCATTTTCGGGCCCCTGTATGAAAAAAGCAGATGTAAATGGGGATGGCCTGGAAGATGTGTATGTGGGAGGAGGAAGCACCCAGGCCGGGAAATTATTTATTCAGCAAAAAAACTCAACCTTTATTCAGAAAAATGTCACCGCATTTGAAATAGATCATTTGGGAGAAGATGTAAATGCTGCTTTTTTCGATGCCAATGGCGATGGAGCACTGGATTTGTACGTTTGTAGTGGCGGATATGGTAACTTTACTCCCCAAGACCTTTCATTGCAGGATCGCCTGTATATCAACGATGGCAAAGGGAATTTTACCAAAAAAATAAACGCCCTTCCTGTGATGCTTACCAGCACCAGTTGCGCGAAACCCGCTGATATCAATGGCGACGGACATATCGATCTTTTTGTAGGCGGAAGGGTAATACCCGGAAGATACCCGGAAACGCCTGAAAGTTACATACTTATTAATGACGGTAGCGGAAACTTTAAAAACATGGTTCAGGACATCGCACCACAACTGCAAAAGGCAGGTATGGTAACTGATGCCGCCTGGATAGACCTCAACAATGATAAAGTATTGGACCTGATCGTAGTAGGTGAGTGGATGCCCATTACGGTGTTTGTGAATTCAGCCGGAAAATTACTGGAAAAAACATCTGAATATTTCGATAAAACCTATAGTGGCTGGTGGAATAAATTGCTGGTTAATGATTTGAATAACGATGGTAAACCCGATTTGGTGTTGGGAAATATGGGCTTGAATACACAATGTAAAGCCAGCGATCAGCAACCTGCCAGACTTTATTATAAAGACTTTGATGATAACGGATCAATAGATCCTGTTTTTACTTTTTATATACAGGGTGAAAGTTATCCCTCTGTAATGCGCGACGAACTATTAGAGCAAATGAGCATGATGCGGACCCGTTTTCCTAATTATCGCAGTTACGCCGATGCTAAAATCAATAAAATATTTACGGAAGAAGAACTTAGTGGGGCCTATCGGTTGGAAGCCAATGAATTGAAAACTCTTTACTTTGAACGTGGAAAAAACGGAAAATTTCAAATGAAAAGCCTGCCCCTGGAAGTACAGTATTCGCCGGTGTTTACCATTACTAAGTTAGATTATAACAAAGATGGTAAACCCGATCTGTTGCTGTGCGGCAATATCAACCACGCCCGATTGCGATTTGGAAACAGCGATGCCAATTTTGGTGTGCTGCTGAAGGGTAATGGCAAAGGAAATTTTGAGTACATACGGCAGGATCAGTCAGGTTTTAACATATGGGGCGATGTACGCAGCGTAGTTGAAATAAACAATACATTGTTGTTTGGCATTAACCAGGAGGCAGTAAAAGCTTATAAACTTAATTAGCCATGCACGTAAGAACATTCGTGGTTTGTATTGGCATTACCTTTATTATTGGAGGTTGTATGGCAAAAAAGGAAATGCCGCCAAAGCTTGGTAACAACGACATCAGCAAAGTAATTACCAGGGCAACCGAAATAATGGTACATGATGTTACCAATCCTCCCCTGGCTGCCAGGTTTTTTGCCTATGTGTGTTTGTCGGGCTATGAAGTAATTGCCCAGAATGATAGCATCCATGCCGCCATGACAGGTTTGCTGAAGGATTATAAAACCATAGAAAAGCCTGCGGTTGAGGGTTATGAAACCTCATTGAGCGCCTTGTTAGCGATGATGCATACGGCCCGCCACATGCAGCCTTCCGGCAGTATGATGGCTGATTTTGAACAATTATTTCTGGATTCCTGCGCCCGGTTGGGATATTCTGAAGAAGTAATTGCCCAATCGAAAGCCTATGCGGAAGCCATCAGTAAACGCATACTGGCCTATGCCAAAGCCGATCAGTACAATAAAATCAGCAATTATCCGAAATATACACCTATTGAGGCAACCGGACATTGGTATCCTACGCCACCGGCTTACTTCGCGGCGGTGGAGCCTTATTTCAATACGGTACGGCCTTTCACCATGGACTCTGCCAGCCAGTTTAAGCCAGCGCCACCGGTACCATTCAGTGAAGACAAAAATTCACTTTTTTTTAAGATGCTGACCGAAGTATATGAGGAAGGAGTTGCACTGCCGCAGGAGCACCGGCTAATCGCTTCTTTCTGGGATTGTAACCCTTTCGCGATGCAAACCAGCGGTCATTTGATGATCGGTTTAAAGAAAATATCTCCGGGAGCGCACTGGATGGGCATTACGGGTATTGCTTGTGGCAAGGCCAATAAAGATTTTTCCGCTTCCATGAAAATTCATACGGTAATAGCGATAGGATTAATGGATGCCTTTATTTCCTGCTGGGATGAAAAGTACCGCAGCAACCGCATCAGGCCGGAAACTGCCATCAGAAAATACATTGATCCGTCGTGGGAACCGCTGTTACAAACGCCTCCATTTCCGGAATATACCAGTGGGCATTCCACAGTATCAGGAGCTTCCAGCTATATTTTATCCCATTATTTGGGTGAGAATTTTCAGTTTACCGATGATGTGGAAGTGAGCTATGGCATTCCGCCGCGTAGTTTTCCCTCTTTTGAAGAAGCAGCCAAGGAAGCAGCCACTTCCCGCCTTTATGGTGGCATTCATTACCGGGATGCCAATGAGAATGGTTATTCCCAGGGCCGTAAAGTTGGCCAATGGGTGATTAACACTTTAGAAAAAAGTGAATCAAAAGACCTGGCTGACGCTGAGTAATTTAAAAGGCTGATGTATGGCAGAACTGAGTTAACTTTATCAAATCTGATTCTTTGTCGAAATCAATGGCCTCTTTTTCCATGTAACTGGCGATTTCCTGCTTGTGGCGGGGAAATATTTTGAGCAAACCAGCCTTACTGGCTTTTCTGATCCGGTAATTTTTGTCTACCAGAAAATAGGTGTTGTCCTTAGCCAGTACAATATCGCCCTTCGGTTCAAGTTTATTATAACTGCCATTGCGTCCGGTATACGACGAATAACTATCGATAGAAGATACGGAACTGGATTGGTTATAGGCGCCCATTTTTTCAATACTGGCAGGTTTTATCATTTCCTTTTTTGCCAGCGTAATATCCGGATATTGGGTTAAAGCTTCCATAAATCCATGGCGGGTATCATAATAAAAAGTAGCGGGACCAATTTTAATAAATTTAATGGTGCTTTCATTGTCTAATGTCAGGGTATCGCCTGTCAGGTCTATAAACTGCATTTCCCCCAGCAGAATATTGTAATTTAATCGGGCTGTCGCGGCTTTTCCGGTAAAAAATGTGACGGTTCCTGTCTGAAATTTATCGAAACGGTATTTTACAGCAAATGGAATAACCTTTCCAGGATCCTCACCAGATTTTACCCTGATAAATTTCTCGTTTTGTCCAAAACATAGGTAAATGTTAAACATCGAGAGGAAGGTGAAAAAAAATATCTTTATCATAGCGCGAAAGTTTAGGCTAAGAAGGTGTTTACCGTATGGCTGTAAATTAAGGTAATAATTTTTTACCAGTATTTAATTTGAAATCCGCCTTATTTTCGAAGGATATTTTTTATTGGTAAATAAACTTTCAGTGCTTACTTTTGTGGCACACAATAATAACAACCAATTATTTATGAGAGAAATTCAATTCAGAGAGGCTTTGAATGAGGCTATGTCAGAGGAGATGCGCAGAGATGAAAATATTTTCCTGATGGGCGAAGAAGTAGCCGAATACAATGGGGCCTATAAGGTTTCACAGGGCATGTTAGACGAATTTGGCCCAAGGCGAGTGATCGATACCCCCATTTCAGAGCTTGGGTTTACCGGTTTGGGCATTGGTGCGGCTATGAATGGGTTACGACCCATAATTGAGTTCATGACCTTTAACTTCTCTCTGGTAGCCATCGACCAGATTATTAATGGCGCCGCTAAAATGATGTCGATGTCGGGCGGGCAATTTCCAGTGCCAATTGTATTTCGCGGACCTACTGGTAATGCCGGGATGTTAAGCTCTCAGCACTCCCAGAATTTTGAAAACTGGTTTGCCAATACTCCTGGTTTAAAAGTAGTAGTTCCCAGCAATCCTCAGGATGCCAAGGGTTTACTTAAAACTTCTATCCGGGATAACGATCCGGTTATATTTATGGAGTCTGAATTGATGTATGGCGACAAAGGGAAAGTAACCGAGGAAGACGAGTTTCTTATTCCGATAGGAAAAGCCGATGTGAGGCGCGAAGGCTCAGATGTAACCCTGGTTTCATTTGGAAAAATGATGAAAGTAGTAATGAAAACCGCTAACGAGTTGGAGAAAGATGATATTTCGGCCGAAGTAATCGACCTGCGTACGGTCCGCCCTATCGACTACGAAGCGGTGGTGAATTCAGTGAAAAAGACAAACCGGCTGGTAATTGTAGAAGAAGCCTGGCCTTTGAGCTCCATCGCTACTGAAATTACCTACCATGTACAGAAACATGCCTTCGATTATCTGGATGCGCCGGTTCAGCGGATTAACAACTGGGATGTGCCGCTTCCGTATGCCCCCACACTAATTGAACAAATTCTGCCCAATACTAAAAAAACTATTGATGCCGTAAAGGCCGTCATGTATTTATAACTGGGATCATTGAAAAAGAAAAAGCCCTGAAGGTATCTTACTTTCAGGGCTTTTTTATAAGAAGCGATAGTTACATTTATACTTCCTGTTGTTTCATGTTCATGCGCTTGCGCTCGTTTTCATCGAGATAAATTTTTCGCATTCTGATCGATTTTGGCGTTACCTCTACATATTCGTCTTTCTGAATATATTCCAGTGCTTCTTCTAAAGAAAACTCACGTTTGGGCGTAATTTTAGCATTATCATCAGAGCCGGAAGCCCGCATGTTGGTCAGTTTTTTCCCTTTCTGAATATTCACTACAATATCATTGCCACGGGTGTGTTCACCAATTACCTGGCCGACATATACCTCTTCGCCCGGATCGACAAAGAAAATACCCCGATCCTGTAATTTATCAATGGCATAACCCGTACCAGGACCGGTTTCCATAGAAATTAATGAACCATTATTCCGGCCACTGATTTCACCTTTGAAGGGTTCATAAGCTTTGAAGCGGTGCGACATAATGGCTTCCCCAGCGGTAGCGGTCATCATGCTGTTTCGTAAGCCCATCAGGCCTCGTGCCGGAATGGAAAACTCCAGGTGTTGCATGTCGCCTTTAGGCTCCATCACCAGCAATTCTCCTTTTCGCTGTGTGGCCAGTTCTATCACTTTCCCTGACGATTCAGCCGGCACATCCACTACCATGGTTTCGATAGGTTCGGCTTTTCTGCCATCAATTTCTTTGTAAATAACCTGGGGCTGACCTACCTGAAATTCGTAACCTTCGCGGCGCATGGTTTCAATAAGGATAGCCAGGTGAAGAATGCCTCTTCCGAAAACCAGGAACTGGTCTTCACGGTCGGTTTCCTGTATTTTAAGTGCCAGGTTCTTTTCGATTTCTTTGTATAAGCGGTCGCGCAGGTGCCTGGAGGTTACGTATTTACCTTCCTTTCCGAAAAATGGAGAGTTATTGATGGTGAACAACATGCTCATGGTAGGTTCATCAATAGAAATGCGGGGCATCGGATCAGGTTCTTCAAAACTGGTAAGGGTGTCACCAATTTCAAAATCTTCCAAACCTACCACAGCGCAGATATCCCCACATTGCACCGAATCGGTTTTTACTTTTCCCAATCCTTCAAAAACCTGTAATTCTTTTATTCTTACCCTTTTAACGTTACCATCTCTTTTGCTAAGCCCCAGGCTGGTTCCGTCTTTTAACGTTCCCCTGTACACCCTGCCTATGGCAATCCGCCCAACAAAGGTTGAATATTCCAAAGAGGTGATTTGCATTTGCAAAGTACCTTCCCGGGAGGGCGCTTCCGGTACCAGGTTAATAACTGCATCCAGAAGCGGTGTTATATTATCCGTAGGTTTTTTCCAGTCTTCCGACATCCAGCCCTGTTTGGAAGAACCGTATAGCGTATGAAAGTCAAGCTGTTCTTCGGTGGCATTCAGGTTGTACATCAGGTCAAAAACCTGTTCATGAACTTCGTCGGGACGGCAGTTGGGCTTGTCAACTTTATTCACAATTACGATAGGTTTCAAACCTAATGCCAGTGCTTTTGACAATACAAACCGGGTTTGTGGCATCGGACCTTCAAAAGCGTCAACCAACAGCAATACGCCATCGGCCATTTTTAATACCCTTTCTACTTCACCACCAAAATCGGCGTGACCCGGTGTATCAATAATGTTGATTTTTACATCTTTATAGATTACAGAAACGTTTTTGGCAAGAATAGTAATGCCTCGTTCCCGTTCCAGGTCATTGCTATCCAGTATGAGTTCACCAACATCCTGGTTGTCTCTGAAAATTTTAGAAGTATAAATTATTTTGTCCACCAATGTAGTTTTTCCATGGTCTACATGGGCAATGATGGCAACATTTCTAATGCTCGGCATACGTTCCTGTTATTAAATTTGGTGCGCAAAGGTACTGATTTGTAAGGTATTCTAATAAAGCTCTTTAATAATTTTACGTAATATATTGGGCGATGCTTCTTAAAATGTCTGTTTTTATTTTTTCTTCCAGACATTTATCTGTTTTCTTTAACTGAAACAAATAGGCAAATCGGACCTTCTCCACGTCTACTTCTTTAACGGCAAGCCTGGCAGTATTAAGGGTAACCAATGAGCCATAGCCCTCTAAAACGGTTTTTAAGTGGTTTTCAAACCTGGCGAAATCTTTTAACATCTGTAAGTTTGTAGCGAATTCCACTTCTGACCGGCCCTGGTTTCTTTTACTGAAATTAATTACCTCGGCACCATACACAACATTATTGGGAATGGAGATAAAAATATTATTATTATTAACCAGGTAGGTGCTGCTTAGGGTAATATTGATAACCCGTCCTTCATGATTGCCTATTTTTACATAGTCGTTCAACGAAAACCGGTCGGACAGCATCAGAATAATGCCGTTTACTGTATTAGAAATATAATCTTTGGTGAGTAGCACCGTAGCAACTGCCACCAAGCTGAACGAGGTAAGAATTTCACCGGGTTTTAGCTTGAAAAGCAGAAAAAATGTAACTATCAGCGCGGCCAGATACAATAAATTGGCAAGGCGGTTAAATGCCAGCACCAGCTTGTCGTGCTGGTCTTCCAGTTTTTGACTTTTAATATAAAAATATACTACAATAATGCGACCCAGGGATATGGCCAGATGGGCTTCAATATAAAACAAGAGGGCCTGAATAAGGTTATTATATTTATTCTCAAAAAAATCGAAATGGGCATACCGGATATACAGCAGTGCAATAAATAAAGATAACTTAATAATAAAGTATATTCTTTTTCTTATTTCCTGTGATTGAATTTTATGAATGGGTATTGACTGACTTTTGGTAATCATGTATTATTTTCAAATTAAGCAATGCAAAATTCATAAAAATAGTCGTATTATTAGAAGTTTATAATAGGCAAATACTCGACTTTTTTCTAAATGCCCTGATTGGCATGTAATAAAATTGTTATAAAAGTTTAAAATTTTTAAGATGCTTAAAAAATTATTCCTCAGCGTATTTTTAACCTTTGCGTTTTTATCCTATCAGGCTCATGCCGATGAAGGAATGTGGCTGCTCTCGTTACTCCAAAAGCTGAATTACGACGACATGCGATCTGAAGGATTACAGCTTTCTGCCGATCAGATTTACAGCATCAATCAATCATCCCTGAAAGATGCCATTGTTTCGTTGGGTGGATTTTGTACGGGTGAGATTATTTCTTCTGAAGGGTTGCTGCTTACCAACCACCATTGCGGTTTTGAGTCAGTACAGTCGCATAGTACGGTGGAAAATAACCTGCTGAAGAATGGTTTTTTTGCCGCTAACCACCAGGAAGAACTTCCTACGCCCGGTTTGTATGCTAAGTTTCTTGTAAGAATGGAAGATGTTACTTCCGATGTGCTGGCGGGCATTACCGACGAAATGAATGAAAGCCAACGGGAAGCCCTGATTGGCAAAAACATGGATAAATTACAGATCAGGTCAGTGGAAAACACCCATTACGATGCGGAAATAAAATCTTTTTTTGGAGGCAATGAATTTTATCTTTTTGTATACGAAACTTTTACGGATGTGCGTCTGGTAGGCGCTCCGCCGGAATCGATCGGTAAATTCGGTGGTGATACCGACAACTGGATGTGGCCCCGCCAAACTGGTGATTTTTCTTTATTTCGCGTATATACTGATCCTAAAGGTAATCCGGCGAATTATTCGGCCAACAATATCCCTTTGCGGCCCAGGTATCATTTACCCATTTCGTTATCAGGGGTGCGGGAAGGCGACTTTGCCATGGTAATGGGATTTCCCGGAAGTACCGAGCGATATTTAACCTCGTATGGCGTAAAACTGGCGTTAGACATTAGCAACCCAACCCGGGTGAACATACGGGATAGGCGCCTGGAAATCATGAAAAACGACATGGATGCCGATGAAGATATACGGATAAAATACGCTTCTAAATATGCACAGGTGAGTAATTACTGGAAATATTTTATTGGGCAAAGCGAAGGGTTAAAGCGGCTGGACGTTTTGTCGGAAAAGGAAAAGATCGAACAGGAATTTATGGCCTGGGCACAGCAGGACGCTGCCTGGAAACAGAAATACGGGCAGGTGCTACGGGAGTTTGAGCAAACGTATAACCAGATCAGAAACTACGAAACCCCTTATATTTATTTTGTGGAAGGAGTTTTTGGTACAGAAATTCTTCCGTTTGCCTATGAGTTCATGGCTTTTCAGAACCGGTTAAAGGATACTCCGGATAAATTAGATGGAATAAAGACTGATTTTACTGAAAAAGCCGAACAATTTTTTGAAGATTATAATGCCGCGACTGACCAGAAAGTGTTTGCCGCCCTCATGGAAATGTTTTATCGCAATGTACCCGAAATTTATCATCCGGACATTCTGACCAAAGCTGTAAAAAAATATAACATGAATTTTTCGCAATGGGCCAAACAAGTATTTGAAAAATCTATGTTTGCCGATAAAGAAAAAACATTGGCCTTTATTGAAGACCCAAGCGAAAAGGCTTTGGAAAAAGATCCTGCTTTCAAAACTGTTTCTTCATTTTTACAATCTTATTTTCAGAAAATAGCGCCTACGCTGAAGCAAGCCTATGAGTCGCTTTCTAAAGATGAACGACTCTACATAGCCGGATTACGAGAAATGCATCCTGACAAAAAATATTATCCGGATGCCAATTCAACGCTTAGGCTTACTTACGGAAAAGTATTAAGCTATGAACCCCGCGATGGAGTTGAGTATGAATACCAGACTACCTTAAAAGGTGTGATTGAGAAAATGGATCCCGACAATCCGGAGTTTCAGGTGCCTGAAAAGCTGGTAGCGCTTTATGAAAAAGAAGATTATGGCGATTATGGAGTTAATGGTATGTTGCCCGTTTGCTTTATTACCAACAACGATATTACCGGGGGGAATTCGGGGAGTCCTGTTATTAATGCCAAGGGAGAACTGATTGGTACTGCCTTCGATGGCAATTGGGAAGCCATGAGTGGAGATATCGCTTTTGAGCCTAATTTACAACGCTGTATCAGCGTGGATATCCGCTATACTTTATTCCTTATCGATAAATTCGCGGGAGCCAGGCATTTGGTTGATGAAATGACACTGATTAGTGAAGCTGAAGAAGTAACGAAATAATTCAGCGTATTCACTGGTTCAGGAGTTTTACTAAGGGCCGATAAGTAAACATTTATCAAAATTCATCGTTTAGCTGCCTAAAAGAGGTGTAGTAGCCTTTTTTCAGTTAGACTCCATCTGATAAGGCATAATTTGTACTCAGATAATACAATGTTGGATATATAAGGATTCAGAAATACCAAAAATTTTTTACCAGTATATCTTACGCAAAAAACCATAAATTTTTAATGTTATGAAACTGCGGGTAAATACCATACACATTTTATTGTAAGGGCGGTTCCATGCGACAGATAAAATCAAAATTTCGGACACATGAAAAAAATTATCCTGATAATCGGAATTATCTTTATTGTAATACTGGCCACCGCCTTTGTTATTCCCATTATCTTTAAAGACGATATACTTGCCCTGGTAGATAAAAAAATTGACGAGTCGGTGAATGCCAAAGTGTATTACGATGCTGATAAATTTAACCTTACCCTGTTTAAAAATTTTCCTAATATTACCGTAGCCATGGAAGATTTTGGGGTGGTGGGCATCGAAGAATTTGAAGGCGATACGCTGGCTAACATAGGCTCGCTGGATGTGGTGGTTAATTTGAAAAGCCTGATCTTTGACGATCAGCCCCGGATTAGCGGCATTCATCTGAAGCGCCCTGATATTTATGTGAAGGTGTTAAAAAATGGTAAAGCCAACTATGATATTGCCAAACCTTCCGCGGAAGAGCCTGCACCGGAAGATACCACCAGTTCTGATTTTTCTATCGGCATCGACCATTGGGAAATTACCGACGGTAAACTGGTGTACGACGACCGTTCACTTCCATTTTATATGACACTCGACCAGTTAAACCACAACGGCAGCGGCGACTTCACCCTGGATGTGTTTGACATGAATACCCATACCAATGTAGAACACGCTATCATACGTTACGATGGCGTGGAATATGTATCAGGTCAGACCTTCGATGCGGATATTGCCATGAATATGGATTTGAATCAGTTTAAATTCACTTTTATGGACAATAAGGTAAGTCTGAACGATTTTACACTGGGGTTTGAAGGATTTGTGGCCATACCGGAAAATGATATTGATATGGACATCCGGTTTGCGGCGCGGGATAACAGTTTCAAAAGCTTGTTGTCGTTGGTCCCAGCTACCTACCTGGAAGGCTACGAAGGCATTAAAACCGAAGGAGATTTCGATTTTAAAGGATTCGCCAAAGGTACGTATAACGATAATTCCATGCCGGCATTCAATGTTACCCTGCTAACCGAGAATGCCATGTTCCAGTACCCTGACCTGCCTGCAGCGGTTAAAAATATCAGCATCGATTTGCTGGTTGATAACCAGGATGGGAATCTGGACAATACGGTAGTGGATTTGAAGAAACTTCATGCTGAATTAGGTAGCAATCCTATTGATGCCAAACTAAAACTGGAAGGGCTGGATAAATATAAAATAAATGCAGACGTAAAAGCCAAACTGAACCTGGCTGAACTTACCACCATGTTTCCTATGGAAGGCATGGAAATGAAAGGTGATTTCAACTTTAATTTGCTGGCCAACGGTGTGTACGACAGTGTGACTTCCCAAATACCTAAAATTGATATGGACATGAGCCTGGCCAATGGTTTTGTAAAATCGGCTGATTTTCCGGCCCCACTGGAAAATGTGCGGTTTACTTCCAGCGTGAAGAACGAAACGGGAAAAATGGCCGAAACGGTAATACGGGTGAATGATTTCAACATGTTGTTAGACAAAGAACCTTTAACGGCCAATCTGATCGTACAAAATCTTGATAACTATACCTGGGACGCAAGTGTGAAAGGGACTGTAGATTTGGAAAAATTGACCAAAATTTATCCGATAGATAGCATGACATTAGCCGGGATCATTAAGGCTGACATTCAAACCAAAGGAAAAATGTCGGATGTAGAAGCCGAACGGTATGATCAGCTACCCACAAAAGGCACGTTGAGCATACAGAACTTTAGTTATGAAAGCCCTGATTTGCCGCAAGGATTTAAAATCAATACTGCCAACGCAACTTTTAATCCCGACCGGATTGTGCTGGCCAACTTTGAAGGTGCTGCCGGAACCAGCGACATGCGCATGAATGGTTACCTGACCAACTACATCGGTTATGCCTTAAAAGATAATGAAACCATTAAGGGAGAACTGGATTTCAAATCTGGTAAATTCAATGTAAATGAATGGATGACCACAGAAGCACCTATTGAGGAAGATACCGCTTCGGCGCCTCTGGAAGTGATTGAAATACCGAAAAATATAGATTTTGTTCTTAAATCCAGTATTGCCGAAGTACAATACGACGATTTATCATTGAAAAATCTGAAGGGAAATATTATCGTACGTAATGGCATGGTACAGTTGCAGGGTGTGAATTTTAATACCCTGGGTGGTGGATTTGCCATGAGTGGCGTATATGACACGCGCGATATGGCCAAACCGGCTTTTGATTTTGATATGGATATCAAGGACCTGGAAATCAAAAAAGCATATGCTACTTTTAATACCGTACAGGCCCTGGCCCCAATTGCCGAAAAAATGGAAGGTAAATTTTCTTCCGATTTTAAGCTTGCGGGTTTACTTGCCCCCGATATGAGTCCGGTAATGAATACAATAACCGGAGGCGGATTAATAAAAATTGCCCAGGCATCGGTCAGAGATTCCAAACTTATCGCGGGCATCACTGCTGTTACCAAACTAAAAGATACTGATCAGATGAGCCTGAATAATGTAACCGTAAAAGCGGAAATCAGAGACGGTCGGGTGTTCGTTGAACCCTTTGACCTGAAAGTAGGCAACTTCATTTCAGTAGTAGCCGGAAGCAATGGTATTGATGGGAGCCTGGATTATCTGTTCAAAATGAATATTCCCGCAGGGGCCGTCGGCACCGCTGTAAATGCTGCCATATCTAAGCTTACCGGGGCCGGTAATGCTTCTTCAGATATCAAAGTAAATTTGAAGGTAACCGGGAATTACGACGACCCTAAAGTGTCGCTGGCCGGGGCAGAAGCGGGTGAGAGCACCACCCAACAGGCTAAGCAGGCAGTTTCGGCCAAAGTGGAGGAACAAAAGAAAGAGCTGGAAGCCGAACTGAACAAGCAAAAGCAGGAAGCCGAAGCCAAAGCCAGGGCAGAAGCCGAAAAACTGAAGAAAGAAGCCGAAGCGAAAGTGAAAGAAAAAGCCGGCGAGGTGGTTACCGACAGTACCAAACAGGAGGTAAAAGAATCGCTCAAAAAGCTTTTTAAAAAGGATAACAATTAGTGAAAAGGGCAGGTTTTTACCTGCCTTTTTTATTAACAGCACGTTTTTTTGCTTGTATTATTTAATAATATAAATTATATATTGCGAATAGAGGATTTTTTATTATCTGGCACTACTTTACAAATGAAAATCAAATTACCTAAAATCGCTGCTTTTTCATTTTCCTTCTCGCTTATATTTTTTCTTTTATCCTGCGAATCACATCGCCGTGAATCAAGAATACCAGCTCAGGATGGTAATGATTCATTATCAGCAGAAAGCCAACCGATACATATTAAATCCACAAAGTTCTTTTTTGAGAATTCAGGGAGTATGATTGGGTATATCAATGGCCCATACGATATCAAATTACTTGTATCAAGGATATTAAATGGTGTAAATTCAGATACCATTGAAACCTATTTTATTAATAATAAATTATATGAGGTTAAGGGTGGAGTGGATAATTTTATTAAGAATCTAACACCTGCGGGTATCAAAATAGGAAATACTAATAATAGTGATTTAAATAACATACTACAGTTAGTACTCGATAATACCAATGAGGATGAGGTTAGTATGTTGGTGACTGATGGTATTTATTCAGTGCAAGGTAACGTTAATGATATCTTAGGACAGTTAAAAATCGCATCTGAGTCGACTTATAAAAAGTTTAGAAACAGGCTGAGTGAAGCTGATTTTGAAACCATATTGATTAAACTGAATTCTGACTTTCAAGGCTTTTATTATCCGGCTGGTGGAGGTAGTTTAAAAATAAATCAAAAACGCCCTTATTATTTATGGTTATTTGGTACGGCAGAAATGCTTTCAAAAGCGCAACAGGATATAAATTTTACGGAACTACCAGGCTATAAAAATCAGGTTGTCTTTCAAATAAATGACAGAGAAGAACCCTTTTATACTATTTTAAATTTTTATAACCGAATAGGATCATTCAGGCCAGACCGCTCGCAAAGGTCGAACGATCAAATAACAAGTATTGAAAATGTTGACAGAGACCGGAAAAGTGGGGAATTCCAAATATCCATTGGCGTTGATTTTTCTAATATCGCGGCGGATAATTCCTATCTTTTAAATGTGGATAATTATCATGTGGATAATGATAAATTCAAAATAATTGAAATTGTTTCGGCTGATCAGCTTAATGGAAAAGACGCCAGCGAAGTAAAAGATAAAAAAATATCCCATGTAATTACAATCAGATCTGAAATCAATCCGGTTGGAGAAATTGAAATCATGCTTTTGAATAAATTACCACAGTGGATCGCGGAGTCTAACGCTGTGGACGACGCTAATATCTTGAATGATTCACAATCTACTTTTGGCTTGCAGTATTTAATAGATGGTATAGCCAGAGCTTATTATAATTCTACTGATAGCCATAACTATTGCAAGTTGAAAATTAAAATCAATGAATAAATTAAGTCAGATTTTCGCACCCCTCTATGAATTTGGTGACTTGTATGTGTCTCCTTATTCAAATATTTTATACGATGGGAGCGGATATTTTTTATTAGGATTGACTTTTATTTTGTCGGCCATAATTTTATTAGTACTATTTTATTATGGCTGGGATCCAGTATATGGTAAGTGGTACCAATGGTTTCTAACCATAATAGGCAGTGCTATTTTGGCCTTTGCTATTGCCTATGGTATCACTTCTGAAAAACTGGTTGATTATCTGGGAAATCCGGACTTTGAAGATAGTGAGAGTTTTGTGATACAAACCGCGGCTTTAACTTCGTTATATACATTCATTTTAGCAATTATTTTGAGTTTTGTTATCAGAATCAAGAGTTCACATAACAAAGCCAATCCAATACCTTTAAAATTTTTGTGACCATATGGCAAAATTATATGTTTTTGGAATAGGAGGTACAGGCTCACGGGTATTAAGGGCTTTGGCGATGCTATTGGCCGCAGGCGTGGAAACCGACAAAAGCATTGATACCATTGTGCCTATCATGGTTGATCCGGATGCTTCCAATGGGGATCTTAATCGCACGGCTGATATTCTTAAAAAATACCAGGAAGTAAAAAAACCGTTTGAAAATGAGGACTGCGGTTTTTTTAACACTAAAATAAAAACGCTGTCTCAACTTACCGGAGAGAGTGCCGGTAATACTTCTGATAATTTTAAATTCCGAATAAATGGTACGCACAATAAAAAGTTTAAAGAATATATTGAATACAATAATTTAGATGCTAAAAATAAAGCATTTGTAGACCTGCTTTTTTCCGATCATAATCTTAATTCTGATATGGATGTGGGATTCAAAGGTAATCCTAATATTGGCAGCGTAGTCTTAAATCAGTTTACCAACGGAAATGAATTTAAGCAGTTTACAGAGAGCTTTGGGCAAGATGACAAGATATTTATTATCAGCTCTATTTTTGGCGGAACTGGTGCTTCAGGATTTCCTTTACTGCTAAAAAACTTGCGTGAGCTAGAAGATGCCAATGCTGAATTCGCTCCCTATGTCAGAAATTCAGTAATTGGCGCCATAAGTTATTTACCTTATTTTAAGCTAAAATCCGCTGAAAAAGAGCAAAGTGAAATAAACTCCTCTTCATTTCTTGGCAAATCCAAGGCCGCGCTTTCTTATTACGAACATAGTATTGTGGGCAATAATAGTATCAATAGTTTCTACTATTTAGGCGACCATGAAGGAGCGATTTATGATAATCATGATGGTAGAGAATTACAAAAAAACTATGCGCATTTTTTAGAACTTGTGGGGGCATTCTCAATTATAGACTTCATCAAAGACGCTCCAAAATTATCGAGTAGCCATGGAAAGGCTGTGGATCCGGTATATAAAGAATTCGGAATAGAGCAGTTTGACAATAGTATCAATTTTAAGTCGTTTGGAACAAAAACTTATCAAAGTATTAGTAAACCCCTTGCTCAGTTCGCTTTGTTCTCAAAATTCATACACCATGGATTGCCGAAGGCCCTGGCGGTGAAAACGCAGTGGCTGCAGGAAAAGCTCAATGGAATACCGCCTACTTTTTTTAACGACTATTACTATACCAATTATCTGCATAGTTTCATAAAATATTTTGATGAATGGATTGCTGAATTAGAAAAGAATTCGCCCTCTTTCAAGCCCTTTAGAAGTAATATCGCGTACGACAACGCTTTTGAGCTCATCGAGGGATTTTCTCCTAATAAATCATTTTTCAGATCACCCAATATGAAAGTATTGGAGTCTAATGCTTCAAAAATGATAGATGATCATTCTCTTTCCGGTTTAAATACCGAGGCGAAGTTTATAAAACTTTTTTACAAAGTTACCTCCACCGCATTGAAAGAGAAAGTGAGGAATTTTTAATAACCTCCTAAACTAACTATTATGACAAATAAAAAAGTCTTTAGAATCCACCAGGGAGGGAATATTGAGACAGATTGGTTTCCTTCATTGGAACTGGGAAATAAAGTGATACAAACAATTGTTGATAATGATGAACAACTGGAAGAATTTCCTACATCCATACCGTCACCTTTTGCCAGAATAGACCTGGTAAGAAACGCGTTTAATTATGTAAATAATTCAGGTTTAGAGGGTAAAACATATCATCATAAACTGGTATCAGACGCGCTGGATATTGGGCAGATATTATTCAGCTACGATACATTCAAAGACCATCTTGAGCTAATTTCATGGAATAAAAAAGAGCAATTGGAAGTTTTGTTTTCAAACAATGCTCATGACGCGCATAAAAGTTTTGCCCAAACTTTAAATTTATTTTTAAAACAAGATGATCAGCATTTTAACTTCCAACTGCTGGATGATTTTTATATACTTAAATACAATCATACCGTAATAGGTGGAACTTCACCGCTTACACTTTTCTTCGCGGCACCTTTTAACGAGAAAAAAAAGAAGGAGGATCAACTTAAAATTAACATCCAGTTTGGGCAGGATATCATGATGGACGACGCGCTTATGCCGCTCTATAAAAGAGAGCCTAAGTTTATTAAATATTTATTCGCGCTTTCAAAAACAAATAATTTCGCGAAGCTTTTTAAAGATTTGTATGAGTATATAGATAAATCTGTCAAAATTCTTCAAAAAACAAACCATCCATTTTTTTTAGAACTGCATAATACTAATATCGGTGATTACTTCAGTGATTTGGAAAAATTGCATGTTAGCAAAAATGTGAGTGAAACGGTGCAGGTACTGAGAGGTTTTCCCCTTTACAAATTATTAACAGATCCTTCAAAAATTCAAAGCGACTTTACGATAGATTCTGAAAAAAAACTTGATATCAACGGAAAATTTCTTTCCCCACTGGTATTACCGACCGATCGATTCAGTTTTCCATTAAAATATACATCTGAACGGTGGGATCCAGCGAAACCTGCGCCCACAAAAGATCCATTGCCTGTGGCTTCCAGAAGGCTTCCCCATGTGAACGAACCCTATCCGTACCTTACAAAGGGAGATTTTTTAGAAGACACTTTAATAAAATTACCGTATAGGTTAAATCAAAACGGATTTTATACCCTTCAAAATTCTAATTATCTTTTGCCTTTAACTCACACATTCTTCGAATATTTTTCACCAGAAACACTAAGAACAAAAAACTTAATTCAGATAAAAGAGCACACCCATTCAGTCGAAATTGTTGTAAATATTCCCATTACCGGTAATAGAGAAGTAAATAGTATTTCCTACAATAAAATCTATAAAAAACAGTCTTCCGTAGCCGCATTAGGAGGATATTCTGGTATTGGTGAGGATGAGGGTGTGATCTACGAATTGGAATTGGGACTGGCTATTACGCCTCCTGTAAAGGGAGATCTGCCTAATTACGATTACAGAGTGGGCTTAATTAATACCAAGCCTAAAATTCCTTTAGTACTATCTTTTTACGATTCTGCCGGAAAACCCATTAAGCCATCCTTTGAAAATTACAGATCAGCAAAAGACTTTGAAAATTCAAAATATTTTGTTTTAAATGACGCATTCGACCTTATTCAAGCGCAAATCGAACGCGGATTCGCGAAAGGGTTTCTCTTACCCCTTTTCAAAGAATATAAAGCTGGTAATACCAGGTTTAGTTTCGCCGTAGATTTTGGTACTTCCAATACGCATATTGAGTACAAAACGGATCAGGTAAAGGATAGCAGAGCATTTAAGGTAGATTTAACAGATGCACAGGTAATATATTCTTTTGACCCGGAAATAGATAAATCTAATGTTAAAAAATTGTTAAGAGAGTTGTTTACACAAGAATTATTTCCACAAAGTATTAATGATGGCAAAAACGAGTATGATTTTCCAATGCGAACTGCCATATTAAAAAATAAAGATGTTGAAATACAAAAAGGTACCTATACTTTTAATCATTACAACATAGCTTTTGATTTTGAGAAAAGAAGTATCCAGGATCATTTAGATCACATTACTAACCTGAAATGGAGTAATTATCAGGATACGGCTAATCGGAAGCATCTGCGGCACTACATTGAAAACATTCTTATTCTATTGAGAAATAAAGTTGTATTGAACAATGGCGACCTTTCTCAAACAAAGATTGTATGGTTTTATCCATCTAGTATGGGGGAAAATAAAATTAATGACTTAAGAAATATTTGGAGAGAAAATGTACATAAAGTTTTTGGCAACCATACGGCTTCCCTATTAAACGGTTTACCGGAAAGTATCGCCCCTTTCTATTTTTATAATAATGAAAGAAATGTGGCTGCGCAGGCACTCCCTGTGGTTTCGGTGGATATCGGTGGCGGCACAGCGGACATCGTCATTTACACGAATGATAAACCAAGCTTGATCACC